>NZ_JBXWPD010000003.1:0-289545 GCF_059611225.1 Ruegeria sp. CDSA246
GAGTCGAACATTCATTCTGACAGGATAGCACAAATGGTGACAAGTTTTGTCACCGTTTTGATCTACACCTGGTCCAGCAACGCAACAAAAAGGAGAATGCGACATGGAGCGGACAGCCGTGAACCCCTGGGAGTGGTCGCTCAAGCTGGGCTACAATCAGGCTGAGGTGACCAAGGGCATGACACATCAGGTCATTTGCGCCGGGCAGACAGCTGTGGACGAGAACGGCGCACCCCAGCACCCAAACGATATGCGCGCGCAGATCGCCTTGGCCCTGGACAATCTGGAAGCCGTAATCAAAGGCGCCGGCATGGATCTGAGCAATGTCGTCAAGTTAGGCGTCTTTGCTACTGATGTGGATGAGGCATTGAAGAATTTCGATCTGCTGGGGATGCGCTTTGGCCCGCATCGGGTCGCCCCGCCCATGACCTTGCTGGGTGTCACACGCCTCGCTATCCCCGGATTGCTGTTTGAGATTGAAGCAACCGCAGCGGCATAGGTGAGATCAGGCGCTCCTTGTTGTCATCTCTCAAGCGGCCGCCTTGTCAGCAGGTTGTTAGTCGACCACCTCCAGATTTTGCGCTTACGGAGAAAGTCTGGTTTGACGGGCGCTCTATGGCATTTGCGCTGCTCGCTGATCCGTTGCCGGCATTGCGCAGAAAGCGGGCTTCGCAATTTCACCGTGGATTGCACAGCCTGCCGCAATGATTGGTTCCTGAGTTTATGTGTTTTGATGACCCTGCCCCGATGGATGCGCTTATGGCGCGATTTCGTGCACTGTCGGCCAAACTTGGGACGCCTCAAGGCATGGGTCTTTGGAGGTTCGTTCGGTCTTGGCGGCGCAGTGTAGCATGCAAAGCCGATTGAAAAAACTTGTTTCTGTGGCCGGATTGGCAACCAACCAGCCGAAAGAGAAGTGAGCGTCAATCGTGAAAAGTTTGCAACTAAGCCCTGCGAACGGGCTCCAGTTGAGAAGCTTGTTTTGAGGGTGCGAACCAATTTGCTGAGGATACGATAGATTTTACTCGCCTTCGGATGCCAATGCTCAACCGGTCATTCGGCGTTCTGAAGACAAAGGCTACGACTGCAAATAGCAGCGCGGCAACAGGTTTCGCAGGCTTCAATCAGAAAAAATTTCAACAGAACGTCGGCCGGGAAACAAATTGTGATTAGAAATTAGACAATTACGGATCATATTTGTGGTAGACTAGGATGAACTTAGCGCGCTGGGACGAAGGAGTACGAAACCTAGAGGAACTTAAAAATGGAGATTTTCGAGCAGTTTGCAGAAGAGTATGGGCGGACAAAGCTCATCGAAATGACATTGCAGGACTATTTGCTGGAATGTCGAGAAGACCTTACGATGCGGGCTACCGCCGCCGAGCGGATGGTCGCTGCGATTGGCGAGCCAGAGCTTATCGATACCAGTCAAGAGGCTCGGCTCAGTCGCATATTTCTTAACCGGACAATCAAGCGATACAAACCCTTCCAGGACATATATGGCGTCGAGGAAACCATCGAACGCATCGTTGGCTTTTTCCGCCATGCCAGCCAGGGTCTCGAGGAACGCAAGCAAATCCTCTATCTGCTGGGGCCGGTCGGCGGGGGCAAGTCAACGCTTGCCGAAATTCTCAAAAACCTGATGGAGCGGCAGCCGATCTATGTGCTGCGGGCAGGTGACGAGATCAGCCCAATCTTTGAATCGCCGCTTGGTCTTTTTGACCGCGAGCGAATGGGGGATCTGCTGGAGAACAAATACAACATTCCCAAACGGCTTTTGAACGGGTTGATTTCGCCTTGGGCCATCAAGCGTTTACAGGAATTCGACGGCGATATTTCCAAATTTTCGGTTGTCAAACTTTATCCGTCCAAACTGCGCCAGATTTGCGTGGCGAAGACTGAACCGGGTGACGAAAACAACCAGGACATTTCTTCGCTTGTTGGGAAGCTCGATATACGCAAGCTCGAAGAATTCAGCCAGAACGATCCAGACGCATATTCCTATTCCGGTGCCCTGAACCGCACCACGCAGGGGCTGATGGAATTCGTGGAGATGTTCAAGGCGCCGATCAAGGTATTGCATCCCTTGCTGACCGCCACGCAGGAGGGGTCGTATGCGGGGACAGAGAACATCGGTGCCTTCCCTTTCCAAGGTGTTATTGTTGCACATTCGAACGAAGCGGAATGGCAGCAGTTCAAAAACAATAAGAACAACGAGGCCTTCCTGGACCGGATCAGCCTGGTCAAAGTCCCCTACTGCTTACGTGCCTCGGATGAAACCAGGATTTACGAGAAGCTGCTTGAGGAAAGCAGTCTGGGCGAATCCCCCTGTGCACCGGAAACGCTGTCAATCCTGAGCCAGTATAGTGTTCTGACACGATTGAAGGAACACGAAAACTCACCGGCTTTTTCCAAGCTCCGCGTCTATGACGGTGAAACACTGAAGGATACCGATCCCAAAGCACGATCAGTGCAAGAATATCGGGATGAGGCCGGGGTGGACGAGGGGATGACGGGCACATCCACCCGCTTCGCGTTCAAGGTGCTGTCCGAGACCTTCAATCATGACACCGAAGAAGTCGGCGCCGATCCGGTTCATCTGCTCTATGTTCTTGAACAGGCGGTGAAACGCGAACAATTCCCCGATGAGGTTGAAAGCCGATACCTGTCTTTCATGAAGGACGATCTGTCGTCGCGCTATGCGGAATTCATCGGCAATGAGATCCAAAAAGCCTACTTGGAATCCTATTCTGACTTTGGTCAGAACCTTTTCGACAGATACATCGCGTTTGCTGACGCCTGGATCGAAGATCAGGACTTCAAGGACCCGGATACAGGCCAGATCCTCAATCGTAGTGTTCTGGAACAGGAACTTGAAAAGATCGAAAAACCGGCCGGAATTTCCAACCCCAAGGACTTCCGGAACGAAGTGGTCAAATTCGTGCTGCGCGCGCGGGCCAACAATCGCGGTCGTAACCCCGACTGGCGCAAATATGAGAAGCTGAGACGCGTTATCGAAAAGCGCATGTTTGGTCAGATTCAGGATCTGCTGCCGGTCATCAGTTTTGGGGCCAAAAGGGATAAGGAAACTGAAGCCAAGCATAACGAGTTCATCGATCGCATGATCGGTCGCGGGTATACGCGCCGACAGGTCAGGCGCTTGGTTGAATGGTACATGCGGGTCAACAAGGCAGGATGAGGAGTCTATGCTCAAATGGCCCATTTCATCGACCGAAGGCTAAACCCCAAAGATAAGAATCTTGGGAACCGCAGGCGATTTCTGCGCCGGGTTCGCTCTGCCGTCAAAGAGGCGGTTGAAGAAAGTGTCCGGCGCCGGAAAATCGCGGATGTCGGCCAGCAGGAAAACATCTCGGTACCGTCAGAAGGGATCGGTGAACCGCATTTTCAGCATGACAACAAAGGCGGTTCCAAACAAAGGGTTCTGACCGGAAACAAGAAGTTTAAGGCGGGTGACCGTCTCAAGAAACCTCCGTCCGGCAAGGGCGGGCAGGGGCGACGTGAGGGGGCGCCCGAAGGGGAGGGCGAGGACGAGTTCATGTTCGTTCTGTCGCGGGACGAGTTTCTTTCCCTGTTCTTCGAGGATCTCGAACTGCCTGACATGGTCAAACGCAGTCTCAAAGAGGTCACCGTCTCGAAGCCGCATCGCATGGGCTATACTGCCGCCGGGACGCCCGCCAACCTCAGTGTTTCCCGAACGATGCGCAATGCTTTTGGCCGACGTCTTGCGATGCGACGACCGACCAACGCCGAGATCCAGGCTCTTACAGAACAGGTTGAAGAACTGGAGGCGCTGGAAAAGCCAGATGCAGCGCGAAAGGCGGAAAGGCAACTGCTGCGTGAGCAGCTCGACAAGATGCTACGGCGACGCCGGATCGTTCCCTATATTGACCCGCTTGATGTGCGTTACAAGTATTTCGAGATGTGCCCCGAACCGGCGGCGAATGCAGTGATGTTTTGCCTGATGGATGTTTCGGCCTCGATGGGGGAGCGTGAGAAGAACCTTGCCAAGCAGTTCTTCGTCCTGCTGCATCTTTTCCTCAAGCAACGCTACGATAAGATCGAACTTGTATTCATCCGCCACACCCAGGTCGCAGCGGAAGTTGATGAAGACACCTTTTTCCACTCGCGCCAAACTGGTGGTACGGTCGTGAGCAGCGCGCTCACCGAAATGAAAAAGATAATCGAAGCCCGCTATCCGCCTTCGCTATGGAACATTTATGCCGCGCAAGCATCAGATGGTGAGAATTTCAGCGGCGATTCACAACTATGCGCCGACCTGTTGACCAGCGATCTGATGAAGCGCTGCCAGTACTTTGCCTATACGGAAATTGTCGACGAGACCGAAGCAAATCTGATGAACAGCGAAGATAACGGCATGGAACTATGGCGTTCGTACCGACAAGTTGCAGAGGCCTGGCCAAACTTCGCCATGAAACGGATCGCGCGAGCGAGTGACATCTACCCGGTTCTGCACGAGCTGTTTGCGCGCAAGACGAACGGAGTTTCCAATGGTTGATCGGGCCGAAACTGGAGCGCCGCTGTTTGACGGCGCGGATTGGGATTTTGAGACCATCCAGCGCAGCTATGATGCAATCGAGCGTGTGGCGATTGATGACCTCGGACTTGACGTCTATCCGAACCAAATCGAAATCATCTCGTATCAGCAAATGCTGGATGCCTACTCGTCGACAGGGATGCCGCTCATGTATCGGCATTGGTCCTTTGGGAAGCGTTTTGTTCACGAAGAAAAGGCTTATAGCAAAGGCGCAAATGGCCTTGCCTATGAAATCGTGATCAATTCCGATCCATGTATTTCCTACTGCCTTGAAGACAACACGATGGCGCTTCAGGTCCTTGTGATTGCCCACGCGGCCTTCGGGCACAATCATTTCTTCAAGAACAATCACCTGTTTCGCCAGTGGAGCGATGCGCAAGGTATACTCGACTACCTCGACTATGCGCGCGGATTTATCGCCCAATGCGAAGAACAGCACGGGGAACGCGAGGTTGAGCATTTACTCGACGCGGCCCATGCGCTTATGCCGTCCAGCGTTTTCCGGCACAGGCGCCCAACCCACTTATCGCTCGCAGAGGAGAGAATCCGGCAGCGAGAGCGGCAAATCGAAGAAGAGCGGGCGGTCCATTACCTGTGGGACGCCTTCGATCATCCCACACAGTCTTCGAAAACCGATGAAGAAGCGGAAAAGCGCAAGCGCGAAATGGGGCTGCCGGAAGAAAACCTGCTCTATTTCGTCGAACGTCACAGCCCGGTTCTGAAGCCCTGGCAACGCGAAATTCTACGCATCGTTCGCAACATAGCACAGTATTTCTACCCGCAACGTCAGACCAAGGTTATGAATGAAGGATGCGCCTGCTTCGTCCACTATTATATTACCAACGAGTTGCACCGCGCTGGATTGCTGACGGATGGCGCGATGCTCGAAATATTGCACAGCCATACCAATGTTCTGTCCCAGCCCGACTTTGACGCCCCGAACGCGATCGGGATCAACCCTTATGCGTTGGGTTTCGCGATGATGCAGGATATCAAGCGCATCTGCACCGACCCGACCGATGAGGATCGGGAATGGTTTCCGGACATAGCGGGCAGCCGTGCGTGGCGCGAAATATTAAAGGATGCCTGGGCCCACTATCGCGACGAGAGTTTCGTTCAGCAGTTCCTCAGCCCCAATGTCATGCGCCGGTTCCGGATGTTTTCGCTAACTGATGACGAGGGGAAGCCCTTCTACACAGTCGACGCGATTCACGACGAACGCGGTTATCACCAAGTGCGCGACACCCTGGCGCGCGGCTTCGACGTTTCGGAATACGATCCCGATATTCAGATCGTTGATGTGGACTTAATGGGGGATCGCCACCTCAGACTGCATCACTCTGTGCGTGATGGTGTGCCGCTGGACAAAAAGACCAGCGAAATGACTTTGGGTTATCTGCGGCAAATTTGGGGTTTCGACGCGGCGTTCGAAAGCTAGTAGCGATTGTGTTGCAAGCTCTGAGCTTGGATGGACATGAGTGCTTTGGTTGTGCCCCTAACTTTTGGTTTTGATTGTCCCACAGTTCCCCGACACGGTCAGGGTTACTGGATGTATCTGTATCGGGCGGATGATCGCGATCGGAAAACCCTTGATTTCATGCTATCCGAACGGCGCGACGCCGCAGCGATTGGTCTGGAGCCTGGGCCTACTCAGCATCTGAATGGCTGAGGCACAGTCGTAGCGTTAAAAGGCGACGACTTGTAATTGGTAGCAAAAGGTGAGGACCGGTTATTTAGACAGATGTAGTAGAAGGGAAATTTGTTTTAGGTCTCTTCATTGACACTTTTCTCAGGTTTGCGTTCATAGCGAATGGCTGCGACTGCATCATTTTAACTTGGTGCCCAAGGTCAGCACTGGGCCGTGATACAACGTGTTCGGCTCAGCTGTTGAACCAAATCGGAGCGTCGCCTTCTGACCAAGTTGCGTATTTTCTCATCACAAGCGAAAATACTTCACTATCCAGGAATTGATCCAGCCATGCTGTTATATTCGGCCACTCCTGCACGTCAAACCACGCCCGATCTATAAACGCAAACTGGCGCACAAATGGTAGAAGCGCCAGGTCGGCTAGGCTGGGGCGATCTCCGAAAAGCCAAGCCTGCCCAACTAACCGCTCGTCGAGACTGAGCAAGTAGCTTGCCGCTTTCCTGCGTTCCTCTTTGGCATCTAAATCCGGATACCGCGTAGCGTATTTCGTGTGATCTAAAGCGGCCTTAAAGGGACCATCACTTACCCTAATCAGATCCCAACCTTCTTGAGGCATGTCCAAAAGCCGCTGTGGATCATTTTGTTGGAGCGCCCAAACCATGATTTCCAGACTTTCATCTATAACTTTGTCTGGAAGTCGAAGCGTGGGCACTGTTCCGGATTGGGATGTTTGTAAGAAGGCCTCTGGTTTGTCCCGTAGAACAATTTCGCGCAGCTCGACTGTAACTCGTGAACTCGCCAATGCGAGGCGAGCCCTTATCGCGTATGGGCAACGACGGAACGTCCATAAGATAGGGTGGTGAGCCATATGAGGATTTATCTCCAAACTACCAGCTTGGTCAAACCTCCCATTGTTTCCCAACAGGTACTCCTGCTTAACCGCAATCAAATTGTGATTTGGATGTCATGTGACACAAACTGCGGTGATCCATTGATTTTTCTCTCTTGGCAACAAGTCAACGCATCCAGCCGCTGACGGCGTCATGCCCAGGGTGTGTTGAGATCCGCGTGGCTCACATTGATCAATTGACAGGGCAGGGGGCCAACGCGCCACAGCGCGCGCACCGCGACCCTTGTCTTTGCGATAGCAGACCGCCTTGCGGTCTGCGGTGATTGTTTTTCCGGGCGTCAGGGGTCGAAAATCTCTCGCATCCGATCCTGGGGAAAGCGCGAAGTGAAAGCCGCACCGATTGTCCGACTCAAATTTCTAACTCCAATGCGGCTCAAGCAGAAATCGCGAAAATCCCGGTTCCTCCCACGCAGCCCGCGCGTTTCCCTCCCAAATATTCTTAATTTCAGCCTGACCCCTAGCCCTCAGATCAGAGACGGTTCTTTTTCATCGGCCCTACTCCTTTCCGGGAAAGGCGAACGCGGATTGCCCAGACGTGCTTAGGCTTCAAGGGGCGTTTTTGACCAGTGACGCGGCCCTTGTTCCACGCTGGTCGGCAGGCTCGAATGGCAGGTAAATTCGCAATTGTTATGGCGTTACTCCTATCCGCCTCAACGCCAATCCAACGTTGGCGCTGGAATGTACCAATGAAAGGCGCGTCAGATGCTAAGGTCTGTAGTGAGCCCTTAGCGCTGGATTTCGCGGCGTGGTATTTGGATTAAATCACCAAAGTTGGGGAAACCTCATGACGCTGTCCAATCCTATTAAGAGATTTTATCACGATATATGGAACATCGCGGACAATGTCTGCGCCTGGGAAATCCTACACCCAAAAGTTCGATTGTCGTCGGAGCCTCGGCACTAAGCGCTCGGGGTCGGATGAATTCATTCGATACATGGAGGAAGTTCGAGCGGCTCTCTCAGATTTTAATGCAATATCATAGAAAATTGTCGATGCAGGAGAAAACGCAGCTGCACGAATGTCCTTCGTCGGCACGCACCAAGGCAAATTTTTCGGGGTTGACGGAACAGAGCAGCGGATCGAGTGGTCCGGGGCAGCGTTCTTTACTTTAGGGACCATAAAAATCGGGAGCCTTTGGGCTCTGGGTGACATAGATTCAATCAAGAGACAATTGAATGCCCACCCGAAAGAAGCGTTTCTCGATCCATAGATATGACGGCAGTTTTGTTGCGCCAACTGGAAACCAAAGCGTTGGAACATCGTGCATCGAATGTTTTGTTCGATGAGCACACCGTGACGCCGGAGCGGCAGGGCCAAGGTTCGTTATGGGCCACTCGATACCCATGAAAGTGGATACTTTCCGGTCATTCGCTGCGCCAGAACTTATAGTCAGCTCCCATCTTTTATCGGCGGAGGAGCATGGTTGCTTTCAGATCGGAGCACATATGCGCAAGGCATCGAGAATTGCGGCGTGCATATTTCTGCTTGTAACAGCGTCGCCAATGCGCGCCAGATAGAATTGACCGCTACGATTGGTGTCAACGAATGGAAACGTTCCGTCAATGAGTGCCTTGTGTTCCACCTGCCCAAGGTTGCGCGAGATTGGTTTGAGTTCGTGATAGAGTTCCGCCATCGGGGAAAGTCCATGTTCAACGACCACGTAATCGACAAGACGTTCAGTGACATCCCGCGTAAACACATGCCGCAGGCTGGCGCGAACTCGGTCGCCCTTGCGCGTCAGAGAGGTAAGCTCTTGCAGACAGGTGAAGGCAACCCCGTTAGCGGCCAGATCGCGCAATGCAACGGCAGAGGTCGTTGGGCCGAGGTCATGCAGAAGGGTCCGGTCCGGGGTTACAAGATTTACGCTACAACCGGAACCAGCCAACGCGTCAGCCGTAACGGCCGCAGGGTGATCGCCGACTTCGTCAAATAACAGCACCTCACCTGAGACACGTGCCTCACCGGACAAAACTTCCCAACTGGAGATCGCCAGTTCTCTGCCGGGGATGGCTAATGTTTCAGGCCAGCCACCTGTCGCAATGATCACCAAATCGGGAGTTTCGGACAGCACGTCATCGGCTTCGGCAAAAGTGTTCAGGCGGATATTGACCCCAAGCACCGTCACTTCAGAAATCAACCAGTCAGCAACGCCCCAGACCTGCCTGCGCGTCATACCCTTGGCGGCCAGAACCAACTGCCCGCCCAGGCGATCCGACGCCTCGAACAGCGCCACATCGTGGCCACGCAAGGCACAAATCCGCGCGGCCTCCAGGCCTCCGGGCCCGCCACCAACGATAACCACTTTTTTAGGGGTGTCGCTGGGGGTGATGATGTGCGGCAAGGTCTGCTCACGCCCCGTCGCAGCATTGTGTCCGCACACGGCAGGTTTGCCCTGATTGACCCGGTCCACACAGTAGCCCAAGCCGACACAGGGGCGGATGCGCTCTTCTTCCCCGCGTGCGAGTTTTTCCACCAGATAGGGGTCGGCCATCTGTGCGCGGGTCATGCCCACCAGATCGACATGGCCGCCAGAGACAGCGTGGCGAGCCGTGGCAATATCAGCAATCCCTCCGGCGTGCAGAATCGGTAGATCGACGGCATCACGGATGCGTCCGGCCACTGTGATATGCGGGGCCGCTGGCAAACCCATGGGGCGCACCCATTCGGCCAAGCCAAGATCATCGTAGGGTGCGCCGGCAAGGATGTTGAGCAGATCGACATGGCCGGAGCCTTCCAACATCCGGGCGGCGGCAACGCAATCTTCTGAGTTCAGCCCTCCCTCGGTTAGTTCATCACCGGTGATACGCATCGACAGGATGAACTCGGAGCCGACTTCAGCACGTACTGCGTCAAGCACCTGCAAGGTTAGTTGCATGCGGTTCTCCAACGGCCCGCCATAGTCATCGTCGCGCTTGTTGGTAAGTGGAGACAGGAATTGCCCTAGAAGGTGTGAGTGGGACAGAAGCTCAATTCCGTCGAACCCGCCCTGCTGACAGCGTCGCGCAGCAGCTGCGAAATCGCCAACAATGCGGTTGATATCCTCTTGTTCCATCACTTTGGGAAAGGCGCGGTGAGCGCGTTCGCGGATACCGGATGGAGCCAAAACCGGCAGCCAATGCCCATCATCCCATGCCGTGCGGCGCCCCATATGGGTGATCTGACACATGATCGCGGCACCATGTTCGTGAACGCCATCCGTAAGCTTACGGAACCAAGGAATTATGCTGTCATCGCCGGCATAGAGCTGGCCAAACACCGATGGGCTATCAGGGGCGATATTGGTCGACCCGCCGACCATGGTCAGGGCGACTCCGCCCTTTGCCTTTTCCTCATGATACAACCTGTAACGGTCCCGGGGTTGGCCAGCTTCGACAAAATTCGGTGCATGGGATGTGCTTACGATACGGTTGCGCAAAGCCATGTGTTTCAATTGAAACGGATCAAGTAGGTTTGCCACATTCGTATCCCTTCGGCCAAATCTTCAGTTTGAAAACTGTCCAGGGTCGGGCCGCTGGTCAAATTCCATGCCTGATGAGCTTCGTTGTCGAGGGAATGTTATTCGGGATACAACGTGTGAGAATTCGCAGCTTCCGACATGGTTGTATGAAAAGACGACTCCGCCACTAGACTCATATGTGGAAAACTCGTTGAGCAGAGACGGAGGCCCGACAGTTGCCGCTCGATCCACCAAGGTCGGTTAGCCGGATCGACCCAAAGGAGTTCGCGAATGAAAGAAGGTATGGAACGGAACAATTACGCCCCCAGAGTCTGACGGCGCAATCGGTCTACATCGACCTTGCCGGTAACTAGATCATAGCGCGTGCGTAACTCCAACAAGGCCACGACCTGCGGGCCGATCAATAGGCTGGATACATTTGAGCAACTTCCGAGAACATGCCACAAATCGTTTACGAACTGCAGGCGGTACATATAATTGGGTCGCCCACAGTTACTGGAAATCAGTACATCGCAAAATTTGCAGCGGCGCGACGAATGTCGGCTATGCACCAAAAACAGTGACTTCAGCTGAATCAGTTTCACCACTGCTCACAACACTTCGCGTCTCGCCCTTCGTAGGGCTCCAAAACATTCGCGTGGTCCAGTTCGAATTGATATTCGTTGTCTTCGTCCGCGCCGTCAAACGCATGCCGTTCAATGCGGAGGGGCGCGATGGAAATGCGCCGGTGGTGCTCTCTGGGCCTCGCCCGATACCAAACAGCAGGTGTTGCGGCTTCAGCAGCCTCTATCTGATATGTTGGACGGGGGCAGACCCGCTTGTCCGGCGCTATGGTGAAAGTTACGGTCAAGGGATGTAATGCAAATGGGAAAGCTCGGATGTCTGTTCAAACCGGTTACCTGCTAATCGCTGATATTACCGGTTATACCGGATATCTGACCCGGTCAGAGTTGGAGCACGCCAACCCAATCATCCTTTCTTTGCTTGAGGCGGTTGTAATTGAACTAAAGGACCCAATGAAATTGCGAGGTCTCGAAGGCGACGCCGTTCTTGCCTACTCGAGCGGGCCCTTCCCCTCTGGCGAGACTTTCCTCAATATGTGTGAAAGCCTTTATCGGGCGTTCGCCGAACGCCGTCGGAACATCGTGCAGAACACAACTTGCCCCTGCAATGCTTGCCGCAACGTAGCCGATCTTGATCTGAAGATCCTCGCGCATCACGGAAAATATGAAGAACTGTCGATCGGACCGATGAAGGATATTTCCGGTGCTGACGTCATACTCGTGCATCGTATGGCGAAGACAGATGTGAAGGAGGATACTGGTATCCTCAGCTACGCCCTGTTCTCGGAAGACGCGTTCCGGGCAATGGGCATCGAGTCTGACCTCATGCAATACAGCGCTCAGTTCGAGCACTTTGGTGACGTGCCCATGCGGGTCTATGACCTTGCAGCCGCCTGGCAAAGATACCGCGAGATTGCCGGGCCGGTCCGCGTTTCTGATGAGGATGCTGTGTTCACAACCCGGCACACACTGAAGGCACCACCGGTAGTGGCCTGGGAGATGCTTACGGACCCCCGGCTCAAGATGCGCTGGATGATGTTGAGGGACGCTTATCGGGAAGGGGGCGCGTCGCGAACATCCGCCGGCGTTCGCCTGCACTGCGTGCATGAAGCGGCTCACTTTCAGATGCTGATCGTCGACTGGCATCCTTTCGAATACGTGACCGACATCCTCCACAATTCTTCCATTGAAGGCCTTACAAACCTGGAGACCTATGAGTTGGTCCCGGTAGAAGAAGGAACCGAGATCGTGTTTCGGATGGGGCAGCTGACTGGCGCCAACGGCAAACATCATCCAGCAGAGAAATCTGCAGTAATCGATCTATTTGAGAATTTTTACCCGGTGGCTTTCAGTATTTTGGACGAAATGGCGTTGGAATTCCAACAAGTAAAACAATAGTAATGAGAATGATGCTTGGGCGGCTATTAATCGGAACCACCATTGTGAGGCAGCCGGTCGCTGTGAAAATCCCTCGCTCAGGGTTGGCATCCGCCCGGCGATCAGGAACGTGTTGCTGTCATAATTTTCGAAAGTTGGCTACAGAATAGGCGAGGTTTTATCATTGCCAACGTTAGGCAAAGCGGTCGCTGACGCAATGCTGTTTAACGGTGGCATCTTTGCGCTCTTCGGACCTCCATCCGTCTTCCAGTTTCGCTTGCGCAGCGAATGTCTCCTTTGACGGGCCACACCGCAGCGACGGTGATTAAGGTCGAACGACCGCTAGGGACCGTAAAAGATGAGCCAACCCGCCGCGCCACTACAGATGCTGCGCTGCCTCTGAGGTCGGTTGTGAGTCCAAAGTAATTGAGACAGCGCGTCGTACGAACGTCTGATTACTAAGATTGGGATACAGTACCCGGTTTTTCCGCTAGGTTTCAAATTGAGGCGTGAACCCTTTCGGATGCACAACAGTCTTACTCTCGCCATCCACCAGCACACTCGGTGTTTATTAGACCTCTTGTTTAATTCGACTATTCTGAGACCTCATGCGCGGCAAAGGCATCCGCATAGTCGGGATGCCATCGTGAAAGAGCCGGGCGATTGTTGATAATATCACCCGCGGCCCATTCAACCCGTTTGCAGTCGAGCTCTTCGGGCACATCATTGTCCGGGCAAAGTATATAGAAATCCCCGTCCGACATGCGCTTCAGCAAATAGTCAATTGCCTCTTCACTGGTCCAAGCGGCGGCAGGTTTTTCCGGCATGAACTTCTCAATCATTCTGGTATAGGTAAATCCCGGCACAAACAGATGAGCGGTGATAGGCACTTCAGCCTGTCGCAAATCGTGTGCCAACATTTCTGTCATGACCTTTACGGCGGCTTTGCTGGTATTATAAGCAGGGTTTCCGGGCGGTGTGGTAATGCCCTGTTTTGATCCGGTGTTGATCACGACAGCCGGGCGCGCCGCTTCGATCATGCGCGGCAGAAAAGCATGCACGCCATTCATGACGCCGAAAAGATTGACCTCTAGTAGTTTGCGCCAGTTTTCCGTGTTTTCCCAACTACCGGTTGGCGCGGCGATACCGGCATTATTCATCAGGACAGCCACCTCACCCAGCGCAAAAGCCTGATCCACCAAGGTGTTCACAGCAGAGGTGTCTGTGACATCAGTCGGAACTGCCTGAACAGTTGCGGACGACCCAGCTTGATCGCGCAATTCCGCCTCGGCGCTGGCCAAGGCCTCGCCCGCCAAATCGACCAGCACAACCCCTAGACCGTCCTGAATAAATCGTTGGGCCGCGGCTTTGCCGACGCCGCTGGCCGCCCCGGTTACAACGGCAAAGCCGCCTTTTTCGATAGCTTCGCGGTACATGGATCATCCTCTTTTCCTATGAATGACTGAACGGCCCTTCAAGGCGCCATCTTTTGCTTGAGACCGCCGATGAACGTCTCGTCATTCTGTTGTTTGCGCGCATCAAGCAGTTCTTCAGCATCAGGCCCTGCGCGAAAACGCAGGCGGTTTCGGGTCTCGGTTGCCGCATCCCAAATGACCTGCGCGACAGTTTCTGGTGCTGAAGGGTTCGCGGCCAGTTTACCGAACAGGCGCCCCATGGCTTCGCCCATTGGTGCATAGTCCGGCAGGTTCTCATCCATTGCGAAATCGAAAGAGCTGCCGCCAAAGTTAGTCCGTATCATTCCAGGTTGGACGATACGGACCCGAATGCCAAGGGGTTCCAACTCGTAGTGCAGTGCTTCAGAAAGCCCCTCTACTGCGAACTTGGTGCCATGATAGAGCGCGCCGAGTGGAAATGTGATCTGTCCGCCGATGGAGGAGATGTTGATGACTGTGCCGGACCGGTTCTGGCGGAAATGAGGCAGAACCGCTTTGGTCACTTCCATCAACCCGAGCACGTTGGTGTCGAACTGACGCCGGATGCGGTCCATTGTGAAGGCCTCTAACGCACCATATGCGCCATAGCCCGCATTGTTCAGCAAAACATCAATCTGTCCAAACCGTTCGATGCCATCTCGCACGGCCGTTGTAATTGAGTCCGCATCCGTCACATCCAGTTGGGCCAGATGCACGCTATCCAAAGCCCCAAGATCCGTGCTGCCTGCAGGGTTGCGCATCGTGGCGACGACATTCCAACCCTTCGCTTGGAAATGTCGGGCGGTTGCCGCGCCAATTCCGGATGAGGCCCCGGTGATCAGAATGGTTTTCATGTTTTTGCTCCGCAAGTTACGAAACACATAATAGTATTTAGGCACGGATGGGTCTTTAAGTATTATCCAGTTTTCTTGCACAATGCTCCAGAAGTGGAGATCTTCTGTAAAGGTTTTCCCACCTCCGTGCTATCGATAAGAGCAACCACTGGAGGCGTATATGGGATCTCAGACACTATTGGACTATGTTCTGGCACTGCTTGACCGCGCGGGCGTCGCGCAGGGCGTACTGACACAGAAGGAAAGCGAGACGGTTTTTCTCATTCACCCGTCGACCACCCTAAACGACGCCAATGTCTACCGCCCGCTGTTGTGCGCGGTCCTACAAGGCGCCAAAGAGGTAGGAACCAGTAACAGAACACTCACTGTTCGGGCCGGGCAGTCGCTGATCGTCAGTAACGCGCTGCCGGTTGTCTCAAGGATCACAAAGGCCACACCCGAACGTCCCTACGTCGCGCTCGTGTTCCCCCTCGATCTGGAACTCTTGCGCGTCCTGGCCTCGTCAGGGCCGCGGTCGTCTACCTATCAAGTGTCGGATCCATTTTCGATCTGCCTCGCTGAAACCGATCACGAAATGAAAAGCGCCCTATTGCGATATTTTCGCCAGTGCGAAACCGAAGAGACACGTCACATGCTCGCTCCGATCACGGTGCGGGAAATCCATGCCCGCCTGCTGACTGGGCGACATGGTGGCACGCTCCGAAAACTGGCGTGGCACGAAAACACGGCAAGCCGGATTTTCGCAGCTACACACGAAATCCGGTCAGATTTAGCTAAATCCCTAGTCGTTGGAGAACTTGCAGGGCGCGTGGGTATGAGCACTTCGGCATTCTTCGAACAATTCAAGGCTGTTACGGGAACCTCGCCGCTGCAATACCAGAAAGACTTGCGTTTGCTCCAAGCCCGGAATGAGCTTCAAACCACCGGCTCAAAAGTCTCAGAGATTGCCTACGGGGTTGGATATGAAAGCTCGGCTCAATTCTCAAGAGAGTATGTCCGCAAATTCGGACGTTCCCCAAGACAGGACCGCGTTCCCGAATCTGTCCAATAGGGCTGCAGGTATAAAACCAAACGTCGCAGCCCCGACACGAACCTAGGCTTTCGAACCGATCAATTTTTGAAAGCGGCCATTGGCGCAATCGAGGAATTGGTACATTTTCTGCAAAGTGTGAATCGGCCGGGCCACAGGTACTCTGACTCGACCATGAGTTCGTCTACCACCCATTTCTCAATAGAGGCGCGGGTGCCCTTGGATATTTCGAAGCGCACAGGTTTCTGCGTCTTGCTTCGAAGTACTGAAGCCCGTTCCTTGATCTGACCCGATGACATGACATCTGTCACTTTTATTTTTACCAGATTGCAGCCGCGGAGCTTACTGTCGGTTGCCATGTTGAAGAGCGCAAGATCGCGATGGTTTTCGGCAAGCTCGAGGCGCACTCGGATCGCCCAGACATGTTTTGTTTTCAAGGGGTGCTTCTGACCCACGACACGGCCTTTGTTCCAGGCTGGGCGAAGTGCGCGAATGGCCGGTAAGTTTGGTGTTTCCTTAACTGATCCTCCAATCCGTCATGCCCACTCAGGAGGATAACCCGACGTTGACGCAACCCTCGCTGCCTGCCAAGACCTCCCTAACTATGTGTGCGAGCTTTTTCGGGGTCGTAAATTGGGCTGGACACAATTGTTGCGTTTGTCGCGAAATCATTTCCTGAAACCTTTAGCGTGGTTCCGATGGCAAGCTGTGGCTGAACATGCGCAAGGGCAAGCGATTTGCCCAAACGGTGCGAGAAGCAGGGGCTGTTGATGACGCCCACCTCCGCGCCATTCAATGACAGTGTTTCTCCGCCTTCGACCATGTCAGAATGATCGATATCCAGGCAGAAGTTATTGACCTTTTCGGAACCTTTTGCGGCCATGACGGCCGATTTGCCGCGAAAATCGCCCTTGGATTTGTTGACAGTAAAGCCAAGGCCGACCTCCCAGGGCGTGTTGACTTCGGTCATGTCATATCCGTAGAACAGCAGCCCCGCCTCGATCCGCACCTTGTCGAGTGCTGTAAAGGAGCAGGGCATGACGCCTGCCTCCGCCAGTTTGTCCCAAATGTCGGTGATCACAGAGCCATCGGCAAAAATCTCATAGCCGCGTTCGCCGGAATATCCGGTTCTCGAGATACGGCAGGGGTGACCGAAAAGCACCGCAGGCGTATGTTCGAAATAGGCCAGATCGGCCAGGTCAAAATCCGCGTTCGCGTTGAGAATTTCCAATGAGGCTGGCCCCTGTACTGACAGATCATGCAGATCATCGGTAAATTCGATCTGCACGTTCCGCCCTTCCGCCGAATTCTCCAGAAGCGCCATCGTGTTGCCCGAGCCATGCACGATCATCCATTCGTCGCCGCTGTTATTGGACACTATGGCATCGTCGGCGATCCCGCCCTCATCTGTCAGCACGCACAGGTAAGCCGCCTTTCCCGGTGTGACCTTGGAAAGATCGCGTGTGGTTAGGTGATCAAGAACCGCTTGGGCGTCAGGACCGCGCACGAACACCTTTTTCAGAGGCGACATGTCAAACATTCCCGCGCGCTCGCGAACCGCATCGTGTTCATCGTTGGGATCGGTGTGGTAGGTCCAGGCGGTGCCCATACCATTCCAATCCTCTAGTCCCGAGCCAAGGCTCTGGTGGCGGGATGCAAGCGCGGACGTGCGGCTAAGTTCTTCGGCCATGGGGGTTCCTCTCTCTAGTACCATTCGTCCGGCATTCGCGCTTTGCGCTCTGACACGAAGTCTTCAAGCGCGGCCTGGATGTCGGGTTTCATTTCGGGGCGTTGATAGTCGTTCAACAACTGACGCCACCGGGTGGCGGCGCGTTGATCTGCTGTAAGAGCACCATTTTCAGACCAGGTTTCGAAGGGTCCGGCGTCAGAAATCTGTGGCTCAAAATTCGCCGTCGCGTAGTGCCGCAGCGTGTGATTGGTCGACAGGAAATTTTCGCCCGGGCCTGCTTCGAAATAGGCATCACGACCAAAGGCCTCGTCATCCGTTTTGAAGCCCTGCAACAGTTTCAGCATCGCGCCACAGTGGTCGAGATCCATGATGAATTTCTCGTAGGACATCACAAGCCCACCTTCGAGCCAGCCCGCTGCGTGCCAAACCTGATGAGCCCCGGACAAAAGCGTGGACCACATTGCACCGGTGCTGTCCTGCATCGCGTGCCCGTCGGGCGCATTGGAGGCGGTGATATGTCCGCCGCCGGACCGTACGGGCACACCAAGCCTTCGTCCCAATTGTGTTAGCGCCATCGTGGTCATGTTTGCCTCGGGCGATCCAAAGGTCAGAGCGCCTGTGCGCAAGTTCATTGTGGAGTGGAATGAGCCGAACACCACCGGACAGCCAGGATGCACCAGTTGCGCAAGCGCAATGCCGACCATCGCTTCGGCCAGAGTTTGCGCCGACACCGCTGCAGGTGAAAGCGGGCCCATAGCGCCCGCGAAAATGGCAGGGGAGACACAAACACATTGCCCTGCCTCCGCATAGATGCGCAGAGCCGAAGACATCGTATCATCATAAACCAGCGGCGAATTGACGTTGATGTTGGCCTGCATCACTGCGTGGCGCTCCATGAAGTCGCGCCCAAAGACCAAGCGCGCCATCTCGATACTATCCTGGGTACGATCGGGAGCTGTGACAGATCCCATAAAGGGTTTGGACGACAGCGTCAGATGCGCCAGCATCATGTCCAGATGTCGTTTGTTCACCGGTACATCTGTCGGCTCGACCACCGTGCCGCCGGAATGGTGCAAGGCAGGCGCAGTGTAGGTCAGTTTGACGAAATTGCGGAAGTCCTCCAGCGTCGCATAGCGGCGGCCATTCGCCAGATCGCTGACAAACGGAGAGCCGTATCCCGGCATCAGCACAACATTGTCGCCGCCAAGTGTCACTGTTTTGGCCGGGTCTCGGCCATGCAACTGAAATTCACTAGGGGCGGTAGCGCAAAGCGCGCGGATGTGACCCGGTTCAAACCGTACACGTTCGCCATCGATGCGTGCACCAGTTTGGGCGAAGTGATCCAGCGCTGTACGATCTCCTCGGAACTCGACACCAATATTGTTCAAAATCCAATCGGCTTGATCTTCGATCCGGGTCAGTGCCGTTTCGCTCAGAAGATCGTATGCAGGTATTTTGCGCCCCGAGAACGGCGTGCCCTCAGAGGGCTCATTGTCACGGGCCAAGCGGCGTCGGCGCACGCGTCTGCGGTGCCCCGTCAGTGTTGATGTGTCTGCTACAGCGTTCAAAGGGTCCAACGTCATTTGTTCGTTTCGCGCAACTAGGTGCAAATTTTGGGCTTAAAAAATTATGTTGAAAATCGAAAATTTCTTTTCTCAGTGTTTAGAAAATTTGTACGCTATACTCATGGCTGCCCGCTTTCATCACCACGACTTGCTTAGGCTATTTGCTGAGATCGCCCGTTATTCCAGCTTTTCGACGGCGGCGTCGGCGCTCAATATGACAAAGGGTGCGATCAGTTATCAGATCAAAACGCTTGAGGCCGATCTGGGGATGGCCTTGTTTCAGCGCACAACGCGGGGTGTCACACTCACCGGTGAAGGACTGAAACTGCTCGCAATCTGCCAGACCCGATACGAAGAGATCGAAACCGAAATTCAGGCGTTGAAAGGGATTTCATCGCGCTCTTTGACTGTTGGTGTCTCGACCTATTTCGCTGCGCGTTGGCTGTCGCCACGCCTGATGTCATTCATGCAAAGCCACCCGGACGTGCAGCTTCGCATTCAGCCGATGGTCGAGTTTTCGCATGCAGAGATGCAGGAAGTGGACTTGGCAATCAGGTGGGGCAACGGGAATTGGAGTGACGGTACCGTTACACCGTTCATGCACTTACGGCCCTATCCAGTAGGTAATCGGGCGGCGGCCGACCTGGTGAATGAGTTGGGAATAGAAGGCGCAATGTCGCAACTTACGTTGCTGAGAGATCGCGATGACAGCAGCGCCTGGTCAGATTGGCTGAACGTCGCAAAGCTTCCTCGGCAATCAAGGCGAGATGTGCTGATCGTTCCTGACCCGAATGTCCGGGTGCAAGCCGTCATCGACGGACAGGGCATCGCTTTGATGGATGACTTGGTTGGGGACGATTTGAATGCAGAAAGGCTGTTTAGATTGTCGGAAACCGTTCTGCCTGAATACGGGTATTTCTTAGTTCAGCCGCACAGAACCGCCCCAATTGGCGCAGTGCGGGCATTCTCGGATTGGGTTCAGAGCCAGGCCTGATGGTACTCCCCCTTGAGCGGCGTCAAGAAAAATATTATACGGCATATAAATAATATGAGGAAGATCCAGACGATGCCCACAGGACATATTATGATGGCAATGAGTCTAGACGGCTTTGTTGCAAGGCCGGATCACAGGCTGGATTGGTTGGATAAGCAACCCACCAAGGATGAAGACCACGGGTTCACAGCCTTTCAAGACAGTGTCGACGTGATCGTAATGGGATCGGGATCATACCGGACGGTTAGGGGGTTTGGAGCGTGGCCATACACGAAACCGGTGGTGGTTCTCAGTCGTTCGATGACAGCCGACGACATCCCTAGTGACCTGCGCGACAAGGTTGAGGTTTCAGACAAATCTCCAACCGAATTGATGCAGAGCTTTGACGCGCGTGGTTTCAGCCGAGTTTATGTGGATGGCGGAGCAATCGTTCGCTCTTTCCTCAAAGCCGGGCTGATTGAAGACATGCGGATCACCTTGATTCCCATCCTAATCGGGGAAGGCATTCGGATATTCGGCGAGACACAAGGTGACGTTGATCTGGAACTGGTGTCGGTTAGCAGCTTTCCCTCCGGTCTGGTGGATCTCGATTACAGATTGAAAATCGGATGACGAAAACTTCCCCACCAGGGCGGCCGCCAAAGGCTGAGCAGCGCCTTTCGAAACAGCTGATCCTGAAAACTGCATTGCCGATTGTCCAAAGCAAAGGCGTTGACGCGCTATCGTTTCGCATGCTCGCCAATCAGCTTGGGGTCACCCCGATGGCGGTGACCTATCACGCTGGCACCAAGAGACAGCTTTTATCCGGTCTGGTGGAAAATGCTTTCGCCGGCGTTCTGGATGGCGTGGACGGAGATACTCCGGTTGAACGCGCCCAAAGCATCATGATGACCTACTATGGATACGCCTTGAAGAACGCCAACCTTCTGCGCGCGATCCTTGAGGATGTGACGCTGATGAGCGCGGATCTCATAAACGTGTCCGGGGAATTAAAGGCCAGCACGGACCAGATTGAAAACAGCGATGGCGGCGACGTCCTTGTTCACGTGCTAATAGACTATGCACATGGGTTTGTACTCTCTGCCTCCAGCGGAGAAAACAATCCCCTGACAACAGATGACTTTCTGCGCGGGATTGACTGGATTCTTGATCAAGCAGCTGGTGACCGCGAGGTCCGGTTGCGGAGAAAACAAGCGTATCAGGGTGGTCCGGCAGAACGACCTTAACGACCCAAACATCCACACTGGGCTGTGTCTTCGCGACTGCAGCGAATGACCGGTAAGCGAACTGCGAGCGTAGAATCGTTAAGGCAGTGTGAAGGTCCGGAATGGGCCATCTTTGGGGATGGCCTTGTACCTAATTTCCATGACGCCTGAGCACAGTTCTGAGGTACTCGGTCGAATGCCAGGTTTGATATGCACAGAATACCCCGGCGCAGCCTTTAAGTGTCAACTGATGCTTGGCCGATTGCTGGATGGATCCACGATATGTCCGTCCAGTTTCTGGATCGCGTAGCGCGCTTTTCCATACCGTGCCGTCAAAGACCAATTCGGTCAGGATCATATCACCAACCTGCGCATGGGGCGTGTCGTCCTTGTTCCAAACCCAAACAAGACGTCCACACTTTATTGCTTTATTCGATGTGCAATCTTCAAACGCGACGATCACGCCGAGTCCGGGGGACGCGTAGTGGCCTTTTAGGTCAAAGGCATGTCCTTGGGTGGCCAACATACCCACGATAACCGCAATCACCAAAAGAGCTGTTTTGACCATTCGGATGCGCAATCGCGGCGCGACGCGGGCGAATTCGGTCAAGTATCTTGGATGCTCGGTCTTCATGAACCGATCCCACCACGAAAAATAGAGCCCGTGGTTATAGCCCGCATGTGCATGGTGCATATCGTGATGAGTAACGCTCGTGAGCCAGCCAAAGACCGGCCTGCCTTTTGCATTGGCAGGAAAGATTTCGATCCCACAGTGCCCGATTGCATTGCGCAGCATCATATGGGTCACAAAGATGAAAAGCGCGACAGGGTGTGTTGGCAGAATGATAAGAACGAAAGGCAAGTAGACGGCGTTCACCACGGCCTCGCCAACGTCAAAGCTGTAGGAGGTGAAGGGAGTCGGTTGGTGTGACTTGTGATGCAAGCGGTGAAACCGGCGAAACAGGGGCGGGTAGTGCAGGGCACGGTGCGTCCAATAGAACCACGCATCATGAAGGATAATCAGCACCGCGATACTGAACGCGAAATAGGTCCAGCCATATGCGGCTATGTCTTGGTAGATTGTGATGACACCTACCCTCGCACCAAGCGCGATGGATGTCCCTGCGGCAGTAAAGATAAGCACAGTGCGCAGGCTCGTTAGAATCTCGCGCAGGATTTGACCTTGTGGCACTGCAGAGGGTCTAATTTTCTGCGCACCAAGACGCCGTGCCAGCATGATATTGATCAATAGATACGTGCCGCCGGCGCCAAGAATATACCGTAAGAGGTCTCCGCCGAAGACATCCGTGTAGATGGATAAGAGTGTGGCTAACTGAGTCATTGTCTGCTCCGAATGCGAATTGACATGTGGCGGACACTGGCTGGCGACGCAAATCAGAGCGCGCTGAATTTGAAAACCGATCCGTTTCTTGCAAAATCGGCGAGGATTTTTCAGTTTCAGTATGGCTATACCGTTGACCGGCGGGGTAAATCCGACTTCGATTGCGCCTGTTATGTCAGACCCAATGATTTTGGATATCTTCCTGCGCGGCAGTGCCATCGGCACACTCGCGTTATGCGCCGCTGTCTTCATGAGAAACGGGGGATTCCAGCGCAAAAGCATGGCAGTAGTCTTGCTGTGCCTCAGTTTTGGCCCCTACTTGATTGTGTCCTCACCAAGCATTGATCTAACCGACAGCCCGGTTCGGATTGTGCTTGTGATGATCGCAGGTGTGATCCCTGTCTTGCTCTATTGGGCCGTGATTGAGCTGTTCCAGGATGACGTTTTTGTTCGACCTTGGCAGATCTTGACCGCTGCGTTGATAGTCGGGTTGGCATGGCTTTCTCAACTACAGCTGCAACTTGGTGCAGTTCGCGGTATCTGCGTACTGATCTTCTTTTTCCATGGCCTGTGGATCGTAGTTTCAGGTCAGGCGGGGGATCTGATCGAGGCCCGTCGCCGGTTTCGGCGTTGGTTTCTGATCTGGATCCTCAGTTTGGGAATTCTCATTACCGGATTTGAAATCACCCATTTGGATAAAGCGCTTCCTGTCTGGGTATTTGCACTACAGGCGAGTGCGTTTTTCCTGTCTGCAGGCGCATTCCTGCTGTGGTCGGTTCGCGTGGTTCCAGACATCTGGATACCGAGCACTCCAAAGCGGGATGACCAAGCCAACCCGGCGCAGTCCGCGCTCATAACGCGTATTGAAGCCGCGATGTCTGAGGGTCTGTGGCGCATCGAAAGGCTGACCGTTGCCCAAGTGGCCGCACATCTTGGGACACAGGAACACCGCATTAGGTCCGCAATCAATCAAGGCTTGGGGCACCGGAATTTTGCGAGCTTCGTGAACGCGTTCCGCATTCAAGAGGCGCAATCCATGTTATCATCGCCCGAGCTGGCAGAGCGTTCGGTCCTGAGCATCGCTTACGATGTGGGGTTTTCCTCACTGGGACCATTCAACCGCGCCTTTCGCGCTCAAACCGGGATGACGCCTTCGGAATTTCGAAGGGCGCATTTACATGAAACGACAAAGTCACGTTTGTAAGCTATCCGCAAAACCACTTTCCAAGCCTGCTTTGCAAAAAAAATCAAAATTACGGCTGCCGTACCGCAGCAACGATCAATGAGGCGGACGTCTGCCAAGGGTTGTTGCCAATACCCGTAGTACAGCCTGCTGTCGTTCGGGGCTTGGGAGTGCGCAGTAATTGGAGCCAATTTGTTGCGCTTGATCGCGTTGGTCGGCCTTCAGTTCACCCGAAGAAGCCGAACCCCGACGCATCTGTGTCGCAAATTCTAATAGGATGTGCGCTCTGACCGACGGTCCCACACTGCTAAACTTGGTTTCTTCCGCAGATCACACCGCTTCTGGATCATTCCAATGGAGGAGACCCATATGTCTGCGAATGAAGACAACATACGTCCACCCGGCTTAGTGCTGGCGCTTGTGCCAATCGTGCTGACCCTGTGTGTGCTTGGGCTGCAGCTATTCTATTTCGGCGATTTTACCCCGCACATCCCTTTGGCCTTCGGGATCGCGATCACCGGCATCATTGGCCTTATGTTGGGTCACAAATGGCCCAGCATCGAAGAAGGCGTGTTCCACGTCATTAATATATCCCTGCCGTCGGTCTCGATACTGATCACGGTAGGTATGATCATTGGCGTGTGGATCGCAAGCGGCACCGTCCCGACGCTGATCTATTACGGTCTCAAGATATTGTCGCCCGAGCTTTTCCTTGCTGCAGGAATGGTCCTTTGCTCCATTGTCTCTGTTTCATTGGGCACATCGTGGGGAACAACCGGTACAGTTGGTTTGGCGTTGATGGGGATTGGTGCCGGGTTTGGTATTCCAATGTATTGGGCGGCAGGGGCGGTGGTCTCTGGCGCGTTCTTCGGCGACAAGATCTCGCCTTTGTCGGACACAACTAACCTTGCCCCTGCCGCGACGGGGACCAATCTTTTCGATCACATTCGGAACATGCTTCCGACCACTGTTCCTTCGATGCTGATCGCGCTGGTGATTTACTTTGTCGTCGGTTTCACACTGATCGACACGTCGCAGGTTTCGTTTGATCGTATTCACGCGATCACAACCGCGCTGGACGACGCATTTTGGATTTCACCGATCATGCTGTTTCCGGCGGTTCTGGTCATCGTTTTGGCTGTCATGAAGCAACCTCCGATCCCGTCGCTGTTTGCGGGGGCTGTTGCGGGCGGTGTTATGGCAATCTTTTGTCAGGGGGCCGGGCTTCATGAAACGTTCACTTTTGCCAACAGCGGCTATTCAATCGATACCGGGGTTCCGGAGATAGACCCTTTGCTAAACCGCGGGGGCATTCAGTCGATGATGTGGACCATCTCACTGGTGCTGCTTGCCCTGGGTTTCGGCGGAGCGCTTGAACGCGTGGGTTGCCTTCAGGCTATCATCAAAGTCGTCATATCGAAGGTGAAGTCGTTCGCCGGCATACAGATTTCCGCTATCATGACGTCTGTCGCCACCAATACCGTTGCAGGCGATCCATACTTGTCCATCGCACTGCCGGGCCGAATGTATGCGCCTGTCTATCGCGCGATGGGCTATTCCCCGCTGAACCTGTCCCGCGCCGTCGAGGAGGGCGGAACGCTGGTGTCCCCTCTGATCCCATGGAATGCAGGTGGTGCCTTTGTCATCACGGCACTTGGTTTGGGGATCGCGGACGGGAACTTCGAGAACCTGCTGTACATCCCGCTCGCATTTGCTTGCTGGCTGTCACCGGTCATCGGTATCATCTATGCCATGACCGGGCTCTTCTCACCAAAGGCGAGCGAAGATGAGATCCGCTCGTGGGAGGAAAGCGGTGAGCCTGTTGCCCAGATGAGCGCCTGACCGTACCGCACCAACACCGCAACAGGTGTTGGTGCACTTCATCCGCCTTGGTCGATACTGGGAGGAGAGACAATGAACCCGAGAAACTTTGTTCCAAAAGGTGCGGCCAGCTATCGCATAGACCATGAAGGGTCGGCCAAAGAAATCTACTTCTTGCTATTGCCGAAACTGACCATGCTGGCCTTTAGTGCTGCGGTAGAGCCACTGAGGATCGCCAATCAGGTCACCAACAAAGAGCTTTATAAGTGGTTTCTGATCACCGAAGACGGGACACCGGTTTCCTGTTCCAACGGGATTGAAATTACGCCGGACTTTGCATTGCTCAATCTTCCGCGATCCTCGCGGTTGTTTGTTTGTTCAGGCATTGAACCAGCCGAAAGTACGAACCCCAAAGTCCTGTCCTGGATCAGTAGACAGAGAACCTTTGGCTGCAATCTGGGTGGAATTTGCACCGGCGCTTTTGCCCTGGCTAAGGCCGGGGTTCTGCCGGGAAAAAGGTTTACGTTGCACTGGGAAAACCACCCGGCTTTCATTGAAAGTTTTGTCGATTTGGAGCCATCGGCAAACCTGTACGAGATTGACAACGAGCTTATGACATGTGGTGGTGGAAATGCCGCAACCGACATGATGCTGGACATGATCGAATCCGATTTCGGAAACGATCTGGCGGTCATCGTATCGGACATGTGCATCCACTTTCGATCCAACAATAGCAAAACGCTTCAGAAATCGGCCTTCTCGGTGGCCTTGGGCAGCCGCAATCAATACCTGATCAATGCTATGCAGATCATGCATGAAAACCTGGAAGAGCCGCTGGATATCTTTGAAATCGCGGAAGCTGTGCAGATATCGCGTCGTCGGCTGGAACGTCTTTTTCAAAAGTATGTCGAAATCTCGCCCGTCCAGTTCTATATCGAACTGCGCGTCGCGAGGGCATACGCACTGCTCAGCGAAACCGAGATGTCGGTCGCCGAAATTGCGGCAGCCACTGGCTTTAGCAGCGCTACTCAGCTGACCGTACGATTCAAGAAACGCTACGGCGAGGCGCCAACTTCTTTCCGGAGAGGATGGTCTGAAAGACGCGATTAGATTGCATCTGACCAGTATCGGAAGTCAAAAATTTCGAATTTTTGATTTAGGTAATGTGCGGTTAGGGTCGGGCATCATAACCAATAAATGACGAGAGCCGCGAGCGCGATTGCATAGCGTCTTGTGCGACCCGTATTCCTTGGCGCATCGCGCCAGCGCAACCCATTGCTATTGATGAAGATAATCCTACTCTGAACACGTCGATCATCTACACGTGGCTTGCCATGAGACTTAGGAAAGAAGGGCTCAAGGCGCGCCATCTGCTCGTCGCTCAGCCATAAAAGGTCAGGCATGGTAACCGCTTGTTTTCGGCAACGTGAATCACGCTGAAACCAAAAATCAATGTGTCCTGAGCCCAACCACGGTCCGCTTTCCGGCTCTCGGTTCGCGAGACGTTAAGGCTCCCAAGGCCTACGCTTATCGGCGTATCATCTGCGAAATCAACCACCGATACGATCCGGATTTTGACTGCACAGGCAAATTGATCGAAAGTGGCGGAACAATTTGGTCGAAAGTGACCATGTCGCAATGAAGCGCCTACTTAGGTACCGTCAGAGCATTCGAGCCTTGCGAACCGTGAGGGCAACACTGAGTGGGATAGAGACGATCCGGACCAACAAGCGCGGTCACATTTGACACAAATAGACCGGTGTTCGAGGAGAGACCGGCTTCATCTCAAACTGTTCGAGCGCGTATAGTCCGGCCGCATGCGCTGCACTTGACCCAGCTTCAACCAATTAACGCAACAGTCCTCTTACCGCAGGTCACCGATCCGACCAGCACCCCTGTACACGTCGCCAAACCCTGCGATTAGCCGTAGGCAGAATAAATTCGACCTAGCAGACCTCGGGCACCTTCGTCAGAGGTGATGCGCGCAGAATGCGTTCGTAGCCAAGATGCGCGCCTAGCGGATCCTTGTGCGGTACCTCGCCGGGCAGGGTCTCGACAACGAGACAGCTGAGCGGTGCATCGGGGCCAAGCGTTATGTCGGCCAGAAGACTCGTGATCTCTGCGGCCGACCAGCTTGTCTGGCCGGCGGGCTCGGTTGTGGCGGTAAATCCAAAGCTTCTGTCATCGAAGGGCTGGCGCGGGCGGCGCGGAGCTGCAAGCTGGCGACGACCCAGAAGCACGTTGCGCCGGTCTTCGTCATCAGCTTGCACCGCTTGTACGTAAAGCAGCACCCAAAGGTCGGTGCGTGGCACCACAGGTTGCACGGAGCGACCATTCTTGACCGGGTCGGCGAATTCGGCGCTGACAGTCAACCGCTGGGTCGAGCGGGTGACGCCGCAGGTAAGCGGAGGAGGCGCGTGCTGGATACCTGCGACTTGCAGGGGCCGCCCGTATCTGCCTTGCGCAGTACTCCACATCTCGGCGTGACCGACGCGGAATTCGTAAAGGAAGAAACCGAAGAGTTCGGGCGCTTCGGGCGGCAGCCCTTGGGGCAGCGGTAGCATAAAGTGCCGAGGGCTGTTCGTGGGCAAAAGCTTCTGCATCGCGCCCAGTCCGCTGCGGTCATCGGCTTGCTCGGGGATGATCGTGCGGATCAGTTCAAGGTCGATGGGCAGGGGCGTGTTACCCAGCGTCGGGTCGCCGGTAAGATCGCCGGTGAGTACTGGGTCCGGACTGGTGGCGAGCATGCGCGCGAACAGGCTATCATTCGGATCGTCGGGCGGTCGGTCGAACTCGAGCCAGACCAGCCGGGTTCGTTCCTCGGAGTGGGAATACGCTGGGTCGCGCAAGTAGGGTGATAATGCGATGCCTGCTGAGACAATCTTGGGCACCTGGCGCGGAGGCCGGGCGACAGGCAAGGTCAGATCGACCTCTTCGGCACCGTCCTCTTGTGCGGGGTCAACCTTGTATTCGGGGATGGCGGTGTATTTTAACTGCAAAGGACGCGGGAAGCTGCCGTCCGCGGGCTCGGGGTCGATCGCATCGAGGAAGATCAGCGTCGTTTCTCCATTGGCGGCGGCACGGGCGACCTCGTGGGGGGCGGACTGCCGCCAGCTCACGCGACCCACTTGGTTGCCGTCACGCTCGATGCGCAACCCACTGAGCCCATCCCATGTCCAGTCCCTTTCGATGTTGACAATGACCGCGACGATCCACTGGCTGGTCACTTCGGATTTGGTTGCGAAGCGGACTGAACCGCCGTCGGGACCGATAACTGCGTTCAGACTTGAGTGCAGCCCGAATAGGCAGCGCTGTCCCGGGCGAGCGCGCAGGCTTGCGCCCACATGATCGAGGTCGAGCGCGGAGGCAAGCCGCGCGATCGGGTTCTCGGCCCCCTGACCAGTACGACCTCCGGCACGGTTGGCTCTGACAAGCGCCCGGCTTCCCGGTTCTGTAGGTTGCAGATAGAAACCCTCGGCCACCCATCCGCGTGGCAGGCTAATGAGGCCGCGTTCGTCCTGGGCCGGGCTGCGTAGGTAGCGCCGCGCAGTTTCGCCGCGGCGCACGTCATCGGCACCGAAGTAATCGGGCTTGTCCGAGCAGATAGGGGTCAGGTTCAGCCGCACATTGCGCGAAGTCGGAATAGTGATCGCGCCGTCTGTGGGGATTGCCATGGTCCCGATGTCGGCGGTGTCAACGTATTCGAGATCTAGCAGGGCCTGACCATCGGCATCGAAGGCGCGCTCTATAGTGTAGAGCTGTTCGTAGACCGGCTCATCGTCTTCCGGGTTCACGTCTGGACGCAGCACTTCAACCGAGATCTCGAGGATGTCCACATCTGGGTCCGGAAGGCCAGGTGCGCGCTGCTCGGCGGCGGCCTGGGGCATATCTGCCTCAAGCTCGGCCTCGGTTCCGCCGGCCACGAGGCACGCGGGGTAGTGCAGTCGGGGTTTGGTAACTGTGAGCGAGGATGGAGGGTCGGTGGGATCGGCTGCCGAAGGCAGGGCGGGCGTCGTACGCAGTCCAGCGGGCCGGACGTAGCGCTTCATCGTTGCGGTGTAGACAGGCTGTGCACCGGGGTTCAGGGCCTCGGTTTCGATGCCGGGGCCACCGCCGGAAAGATCGCAAAGTCGAATGCGCAGATCGTATGTGGTGCCATAGCGCAGCGGGATATCGGGGGGCACGCCTATGACAGGTTCAGGTTCATCGTCGCCGCCCATCAGCCGGTCGGCGAAGCGGTCGACCCCCACAAGCGGCCGGCCGTTCCAGGCAGCAAAGTACGAGGGAAGCCACATGTTGGCAGTGGGATCGCCGAGGATCTTGTTCGGTCCGACCTCGACGGGGAAGTTGGCCTGAACACTACCAAGGTCATTGCCGCCGAGAACAAGAGCGGTTTCCCCCATCGTCAAGGGAACCCAGTCGGAATTGTCGGTTTCCCGGGCGTCGATGCGATAGCCGCGTACGCCCATCGGCGCATCCAACGGCGCAGCACCGGGGCTAATCTGACGGTTGAACCAGGTGACTAGCTGCGAGTCGTCGCAGCCGACAAGCAGGCCGCGTTCTGTCGCGGGACGCTCCGCTTCGTCCTCACCGTCCTCGTCGAAGGGGTCGGCCCAGGCCGGTTGCGCGCCATAGACCTCTTTGGCGAAGCCGTCGTCATAACGTACGGCCTCGGCGAAGATATCGTCGTAGCCTGGGATGGGTGCTGCTGTGACGGGGAACTGTACGGCCGTGAACAGCGGGCGTGGCCCCGATAGCGGGGACAGCCGCGCGGCGTAGAGACGCAGCGCTCCGGGAATGCCGGCAAGCGACTGCCACGGACTGCCGGGGGCGAGATCGACATAGACCCAGCCCCCTTGTGAGACGACGTCTGCAGGAAGAGGGATGTCGATTGTGCGAATGAGACCTACCGCTTCGGCAAGTAAAGGCTGGCGAAGTACGCCGGCCAGAACCTGGCCCCACGACAACGGTGGGGCCGTGTCGGCGATGGACGTGCCTGCGGGCGGAACGGCCTTGAGCGCGCAGCGATACGTGTCATCGGTCAGAAGGAAGGGATTGGCACCTTGGCCATAGCCTGTGGCCTCGCGATAGGGCGGTGGCGCGTACTTCATGATCCGGATCGAGGCGGTGCGTGGGTCGGTAGGCGTGACGGAGTTGTCGATGGGGAGCTCGGACGCCAGTGATTGAAACAGCGTTTCGGCCTGAGGCATTGCGGGCAACGTGATCGCAGTCTCGCCGGTGGCGACGCTGGCCGGTGACGGCAGCACCGTCGGGTCCGCGATGGTGCGAACAACAACGTCGAAATCCGTTGTCGCATAGGGTGGCAGGCCCGGTGCGGGGGCCGAGGTCGGATCGGTCTGGGGGGTCACCATCAGACGTAGCGAGAGATTTGCGCCATCCCAATTCTGGAGGAACGGCAGCAGCACAAGGCGGGACACGGCAGTCATGGGGCGATCCTCCCCTTTTGGTTATTACAGCACATCTGGAGCATCCTCTTTGCCGAGGGGGCCGCGCGTGATTTCAACCATCTTTGCGTCCCAGGAGGCGGAAAAGCTCAAGACCAGGAAGACCGAGATGTCGATCGATACGGTAACTTTCGAGACGAAGAACACGGTCTCGTTGCCGGTGCCCGGTTGCGCGAGTAGTCGGGCCCCCATTGCCTCGAACCGGATGGCGACGGATATGATTGGTTTGATGGCTGCCTCGGCCTGTAGCAGAATCCCTCCGCCCCAACCCATTACGGTTTCACCTATAATGGCGATGAAGGTGAACCCAACCATACCCTTAAGCTTGAGGAAGTCGCCCGGTCCGACCTTTTTCATGTAGGCAATCCCAAAGCCGATAGTGACCACGAAGGTCGTGCCGTCCTTCACAGACATGATGAGTGAGAACTTGATGATCGCAACGGCGTATAGGCCGGGAACAGCCTTGATCGCGAACATCGGTTTGCCGCCCAGCGAGAACTTCGCTTTGGTCTTTTCCTTCGCCAAGGTGACCAGAACTTCTACGCCTGTGTCCGCAAAGATGATGTCTCCCGGCAGCGGTGAGGGCGGGATCTGAAGATCGGCACCGCTACTGGTTTTGAAGGGAACCTTCATTCCGAACGTGAATTTCCATTTATTCTCCATCCGGACATCCGGTTCGCCGGAGATACCCAGTTCCTGCAGGATTGTCAGAAGGTCCTGCACGATCTGTACGGGTCCGCCCATTCGGAGTTCGGGCGCTTCGAAACGGGTGTCGGGGTCACCAAGGGCGCTGACCTGCGCAACCGTGGTGATCACATCGCCCATATCAGTATGCGCCATGATGCGGGTGGCGTTGGTTAGGCGGAACTCCCATGGAGTTGGCTGACTGGTGTCAACTTCGTATGTGACCTCTGAGTTGGTGTAATCAACGTCGCTTTGCACGCTTCCGGCAGACGCGGTCGTGCGTCGCCCGATCCCCGCATTGAAAGTGCCGGGACCGTCAAGGCGGAAGCTGCCGCCATCAGCCACCAATGCGAAATTGGCACTCGGGAAGGGGATGCAGTCGGACTGCTCGGGGAACATGGACAACGAGTCGGCGAGGACGAAAGGATCGGCGATGATCGGGCGTTCGGTCGAGACGATGCGATTGGGTTCGGTCGGCTCGATCCGGGGTCGGCGAAAGAAGGCACGCTGCATCCCCATGGAGTGCAGGATGCCGTAATCCTTGGCCGGGTTGACGGCGAAGAGATCCTCGGGGTCGGCAAAGCGGTAAGGTTCTCCTGTCGACAGGCCGGCTGCGCCGCGCCGGATCAGCGGCAAGCCTTCATCCTCAGGCACCGGCGAAGGGGCGCCGCTGGCGTCGAGCGTCTCGAGCACAGACCATTCGCCGCCGGGAAAGACGAGGCTGCCCCATGCAGTCATCGCGAACTCGGTTCCCGCCACAGCAATGCCGACGCGGTTCATACGCATCTTCTGCTCTCCGCCTGCGACGGCACAAACCGCTTCGACAGGGCCGCACATCGGCCCGACCTGATTGATCAGATCGGTGTAGGTGGCGACGTCGAAGGCTGGCGGGTCGGCGGTAATGCGCACGTAGCCCAGGTGCTGTTTGACCGGTACAGGAGCGTCGGCGCCATCCATGACCAGATCGCCTTGGAAGTAGACGGCCATGAAATCCTGCCCATTGGCGGTGACGATCTGGCCGGTCTCGGCGATCTCGGTGACATTTGTGATCCGGCTTACGACTCCGGGATGAGTGATCAGGCCGAGACCTGGGAAGTCATACAGGCCATCGCCGCCCGCAACCCAGCCGGTGTCGCTGCGACCGACAATGGCGTCTGCCTTACGCTGAAGCGTGATCGTGCGCACAACAGGCACGCCGTAGGGAACCAGAACCGATTTGACGGTGACGACTTCCCGCGCGGTGCGTCCGACGGGCACGTCCAGTTCGACCTTCTCGACCTGAGTTGTGGCGTTCAGTGGGTTGTTCCACTTGCTGAAGATGCTTTCGCCATAGCCCGAAAGGTCGAGCCGCGTGACGGGGACGAGCGCAGTGCTGGGTGAACCAGCACCAAGGCTAGAGTTGAATATGCTCGTCGCGCTGGTTCCCAGGATACTGACTGGCGCACCGGGTACATCCGCAGGCACGGCAACGGGAAGTTGCACCGTATGGCCGGGCATGGCCGGGGTCTGGCGACCTGCGAGCGTGCGGTCCCGCGCGCGCAGCGAAAGCTGGTGGGCGCCTTGCATGTCATCAGGGGCCTCCGGGCGGGTTTCCTGCACCCGAACACCGCGTTCGGTATCGGTCGGCGCCGTCAATCGAGCGGAGGCAATCATTCCAAAGGGGAGGGTGACTCGCGCCCGGCTAGACGGGTGGGTGTCGCCGCGGAGCCGGTCGAGGATCGTGTCATAGGCGGGCACCGGTGCGAATGGTACGCGGTCCCCGTCGGGCAGGTCGATGACCGCGGGGACGCCGGAATTGAGAAACACCACACGTTCGGGAAAGGCGATAGCGTCCGCAGGCTCCGGCGGAACGACGACCGCGGGTTCCCATTGAACCGCAGGAAGGGTCAGCAGCACCATCCAATTGGGATCCACCTCGAAAGCCAGGTCCTCAATGGCGACGACCTGGTTAACTGCAGTCGTCGGTGCAGTGCTGGAAACTCCGATAGGATCGCGCGGGCCACGTGGTGGGCGCAGCGCGACACCAAACTGGCCCGCGCCACTGGAGACATCGAGAAGGGTGATCTTAGGGACAAATTCGAAGTCTAGCGCATCGCCAAGCGCTTTCCCCCAACTCGGATCAGCGGCGGCCGCGGCGGTGTTGGGACGCGCGGCGATGGAGATGTCGGTGACCGAGGCAACAGCCGCAACGGAGTTCGACAGTAGGTTCATGGATGCGCCGGTGTCGCCATCGTTGGGGGCCGCTACAGGCGCTGGGCCCGGGAGGAAAAAGTCCAGTGTCCGGCTGCCTGGCTGGACGGCGAACCGGCTGATCAGAAGCTGAGCGCCCCGTTTCTCGGACGTGTCGCGGATACCGACGTTGGCGGCATAAGGGTCAGGCAGTGTAGGTACGATCCCCTCCAGCCTGTAGCCTGCCCAAAGGGCGCCGGAGTTTATGCGCTCGCCATCGAAAAAGCCGTATAGAAGGGCGTTGATCGGGTCGTTGGTGCGCAGGAGACCATTCTTTATCTGAAAGCACCGTCGCCGGTCCCCGCGGTTTCGACCATAGATTGCGAGCGCGCCGATATCCCCAATCTGAGCGATGATGACGACCGCATCCAGTAAACGCAGCGGCACACGATCGCCTGCGACATCGCGCGGAAGGTCCGGGCGCAGGCTGACATCGGCCACATACTGGACGGCCTCCTGCCCGCCAGTCTGGGCGAAGTAACGCACCGAACCTTGGGTCGCACGCCCGATTTCAGCGCGTGACGCAGGTGTCACGTCGCCAATCTCGATCAGTGTGCGGTGGCCATCCTGTTCGGCTTGCAGGGCGGTGAGTGCAAGTCGCTCCTGATCGACCATCAAAGTGGTTAGCCAAAGCTGTCCGGGCGCGGTTTCAGAAGAGATTTGAGCCGAAAGTCCGGGGTCGATCTGGAGCATCAATGCGCCGACTCCCGCCGCCTCGCCCAAAAGCGCGGGGGCGATCCGCGCGGCCGGCAGTGCAAGGCCACCGCCGGTGATCGGGGCCTCGCCCGCGATCGCAAAGTCCTTGGCATCAGAGGCGGTGACCGTGAACTCCGTTTCGGTTGGGGTCATTGGCACCAACAGGCGGTTGAATTCCGGCAGGTACTGTGCTGCGGATTGCGCAGGCGTTAATTTCACCTCTTCACCGAAGGCACCAATGGTGGCGTCTGCCGTCGCTTCAATCTGATTGCCGCCAGGGCCAATGACGATCTGCAGGGCTTCTGGTGGATCGAAGATTGAGGCGCGCGCGTCGGCGCCGGCGTGGTCCAATGGGACGCCCGAAGTGCCCCGCGCGGGCGGATCCAGCAAGATATCGAGCTTGCAGGTGACATTGGTCGGGACGACGACCTCGTCGCCATTGACCGCAATTGGTGAAGAAAAAGACAGCGAGCCGCCTTTGATCCGGATGCCAGTGTAGGTGTCGCCAGCCACGGTCGCAAATAGGTTCGTTGCCATCCAAAAGCTGCCGCCCGCGAGGTCATGATCGACTTGTGCGGCGGAATGGAACACTGAGGCAAACTGGACGTGCGGGACGCTTAGGAACGGGGCACCGCCAGGGGCACGGACAAATCGGACCTGGCGGACGATCCGGAAAATATGGATCCAAATGTCACGACCGAAAGCATCACGTACTGGCCCGATGACCGCTTCGGCCGCCAAGCCACTGGTCCAGGCCGGAAGAGCGTCATTCAGTTGCGTACTGAAGATCGGAACCCGGCGCACCGCCACCACGCGGTCGGAGCCGGAGCGCAGTACTCTCTCCGCGCCGTCGATCCGGTCCCAAGAAAGCCCGTGCTCTGCAAGACTTGCAAGCGTATCGCGATCCTGGGCGCTATCGACGTAAAGTGTTCGAAGGGCCGCAGCCGCTTCCTCAGCTTCGGTTACGCTGATTTCCGCCGGAGCAGCCCCTGAAAGCGCCGCAGCGAAGGCTTCGCTCGACCCTGCCAGCGCTGCACGCCGCACGTCCAGGGCATTGGAATCGGGAACGGTATCTGGTGTGTTGGGCCGCTCGTCCTGGTTTCGCAAGAATTCTACGGCAAAGTTGTAAAGTGTTGAATCGGCTAACATATGACCTCCAAGAACAAGTGGAGAGATGCGACGATAAACTAATACTGGTTGAAGAATTGAGGTTAATAGACCGGCGTTCTTGATGAGAAATCCTAACATATTTTGCGATTCGATACGAACTTGCGACAGCGGTTTTTTCCGGTCGTCGCCTTTCCGCTTGGTTCACCGATCCGCTTTTTTCGGGTGCGAACAATCTCGCGGGGGCTCCGAAATCCGGCGCTCGCATCGTGGCGATGAACGGTATCCGCGACCGCCACGTGGCAGATCAACAGGAACAGTCGTCTTCGGCGTCTGATCTACAAATCAGCGCCAATTTTGGCAAATCGAGGTCAGGATCAATGAAATCGGTTTAGATGCTGGATGAAGGGCGCGCTGCGAAAATGGATGAGTTCATTCGCTGGAGGCAGAACTATGTGTGGCCGGCATTTCCATCTGTGGACAGCTCCCTAGTCATTCCCTCACACCCTGCTTCAGCAGGAACTGGTTCTTGAAATTTTGCAGCCCCGGCATGACGTCGGCCTTGGCAATATCGTCACTCGCGTGGATTTCATGTTCAAGAAATTCCTTTAGTGCGTCACCGTCGTCGCTGACGAGTTCGATAATCAGGTCATAACGGCCCGCGACCCACAGGATGAAAACTACCCTTGGGTTCTTTTCAAGCCGTTCCGCCACTTGGCGTGGTGTCACGCCAACAGCCACATTTAACCCAATCATCGCGTCGGTTGTGTACTCTGTGGCCACAGGATCCGACATCGCAACAATCCGCAACATGTTGTTGTCTCGCAACCCGCTCACCCTGTTGCGGATGGTTCCTTCGGACACATTCAACTGCTGCGCAATCTCAGAAAAGGCCATCCGGCCATCTTGCTGCAGTAGCCGGATGATCTGTTGGTTCAAGTCATCCTTTGGGGACCTAATGCTCTGTGCGGTGGCGCGCATGTTTGATTGCTTTTTGACTGCCATATACCCGATGCTCGATTGCTGCATTCGTAGCTGAGACTAGGTGAGGACATCGAAATCCGCAATTCTCCCCTGTGAATTCTGTGGCGGGAAGTGCAGAAAACGACATCCATTGCCCTCGACACCCTAGATTTTAAGGACGGTGACGCGAGTCGATTGCCAGATTTTCTGTAAAATTCCGTTGGAATTGCGCCTTTCGCAATCCACACGATCCCGCTATACGAAATTCGCACCACTATGCCGTTTTTTGACCAGATTATTTCTGATTCTTGCCTCAAGATCCCAATTAGTCGCGAAAAACGGAAAAAAATGGACGAGAAATTCGATATTCGCAGTCAAAACCTCAAGTCCCGGCGCGGCGAAACAGAGCCGGCAAGTAGGAAGACCGCGAGAAACGGTGGAAACCATACGCATACCGTTGAACAGGCGGGTGCAGGTGGCAGTGTCGAAGGGAGGACAAATGACAATTGCCGAGGAAAGAGCGCAGGCCGTTGGCGGGCCTCAGCACGGGCTGACTGCCGGGGCGTATCGCAGCGAAGAGTTCTGGCAGAGGGAATGCCAGACTGTCCTGGCCAAGAACTGGGTGTTCATCGGCTTTGCCCATCAGATGGCCAACCCCGGTGATGCACATCCAATCACCTGCGCAGACTTGCCACTGCTGGCGGTGCGCGGTCGTGATGGCGACATCCAGGTTTTTCACAACGTTTGCCTGCACCGGTGCATGACATTGGTCGACAAGCCTAAGAACGTCGGCAAGCTGATCCGATGCCCTTATCACGCTTGGGCTTATGATCTGGATGGCCACCTGCGTGCTGCACCGCATTTTGCCGGAACCGGAAAGCAGGAGTTCGACGGGTTTGACATCAAAGCACACCGCCTGAAGCCCGTGCGCACCCATGTCTGGCATGATTGGATTTTCGTCAATCTTGATGGGAACGCGCCGGAATTCGAAGACTATGCCGCACCTTTGATCAGCCGGCTGGAGGGGATGGACTTCACCAAAGTGGAACCAATTGGCCTGCTCGACTTTGGTGAGATTGGCACCAACTGGAAGCTGATCATGGAGAACTTTATCGAGCCTTACCACGTCCAGTTTGTCCATGCCTCAACCACCGATCAGCCGTTGGAAAACCACTATACGCTCATCGATGGCAACTGCATCGGCAGCGCCGTGGACCTGAACGAAGAGTTGGGCACATCCGGCAGTCTGGGCGTCAGCTCTCGCTATCTGACCCTGTACCCCAATTTCATTCTGGGCCGCTATTTCCCGGACCAACTGGGCGTCTATCTGAACGTGCCCATCGGTGCCGGAAAAATGCGCCAGTACCGAGCTCTTTACACAACGGAAGGCCAGGAACTGAGCGCCGAGGAAATACAAGCCCTCAGAAACCTTTGGTGGGATGTCCACAAGGAAGATCACGAGATGGTTGAGCGCATGTTTGAGGGCCGCAAATCCCCAGTCGCCGAGGACGGAGGCCTGTTGTCGCCCGCCTGGGAGGACAGCGTGCGCGCCTTCCAGGATCTGATCGAGCGTGATGTGGCCGGTGCTTAAGCAAGAAGGAACAATATCGATGAATAAGTCCATATCCAAAGGGTTTCGTCTGGCCCATACGATGATGCGGGTCACCGACATGGAGAAGTCACTGGATTTCTATTGCGGAATTCTGGGTATGGAAGTGCAGCGGCGCACGGACTACCCCGAAGGCAAATTCACCAATACCTTTATCGGTTATGGGCCTGAGGCCGAATTTCCCACGCTGGAGCTGACCGCCAATTGGGATCAGGGCACGCCTTATGACAAAGGCGACGGCTGGGGTCACATCTGCATCGAAACGCCGGATGTTTATGCCGCGTGCGAACAGCTGGCTGCAGCGGGGGTAAACATCACCCGTCCACCGGGGCCAATGAAAAACGGCACTAGGGTCATCGCCTTTTGCGAGGACCCTGACGGTTACAAGGTCGAATTGAACGAATCCATACTGAAACACCTGGCACAGGAAGGCTGACCAAATGGGTGACACACCTCAACTTTTCAAATTCGATCTGGTTCAAAATCGCTACGACTCGATGGGCGACAGCGACACCTACATCAAACCGATGGTCACCAGCGAATTCAGCAAGTCCATGTGCGGTGGCATCAACGTCCTGAACAATATCAAGGTGCCTTGGGATCTGACCTGCGACGAGATCATTTATTGCCTTGAGGGCACGTTCCGACTTGTTTGCGATGGCAAAAGCTATGTTTGCAATCGTGGTGACGTGCTGTTTGTCCCCAAGGACAACCACATTTCCTACGAGTCGGACGGCAAATGCGTGATCTTCTATGCCGCCTACCCTCACAACTGGAAACAGCTTGCCGGGATCACGCAGGTTCCGGGCATCGACCCAGACGATTTTGTCCCCGGCTGAACACCTTTTCGCTGAGCGACAGAACAACCGAAACCAGCACCAACACTGAGGGGTCACCCTCGGTGAACCAAATCTGATTGCCATTCGATGGGAGGACGCCGAATGCCCAAAGATAATGCCAGCACCCGCATCTACTACGAGACTTTCCATGACGCTGTCGAGCGTAACCGCCCGCGTATCGCAGAGGTACGGCAACGTCTGGAGGAGGCTGGTGTCAAATACGTGATGGCCGCCTGGATTGACCTGCACGGTATTCCAAAAACCAAACCCGTACCAATGAGTGATTTTGAACCGCTATGCCTTGGAAAAGGCCCGCAATTCGCGGTGCATTCGATTTCGTACGTGCCCGAGCTAAGCCCCGCCGACAGCGATCAGGTGGTGGTTCCGGATCTCGATGCCGTCTACGTCTGTCCGTGGGACACATCGATGGCGATCATCTTCTCGGATCTCTACTGGGAAGACGCACCCTATAATGTCTGCCCGCGTCAGGCCCTGAAACGCGCCATGCACGAGGCGGCGCTGGAAGGGTACACTGGTTACGCCGGGGTAGAACCCGAGTTTATCGTGATGAAATATGACGACGCCGGGCAGCCGGTAAAGGCATTTGACGATGACCCTGCAGATGGGCTTCGTCCGCGTCGTCAGGCATTTGGCTATGATGTTGAGTATTCGATAGACTCGATGCCATTCCTAAAAACCCTGATCGACATCATCGAAGGATTAGGCTGGAACCTGCATGACGTGGTGGCCGAGGGTGCATATTCCCAGTTTGAGCTTGATTTCCACTATACCAACCTGCTGGAAATGTCCGACCGGTTGGCTTTTCTGCGCATCACGTTGAAAGAGGTGGCCAAGCAGCATGGGCTGTTTGTGACCTTCATGCCAAAGCCAACTGTGGGGGACTGGCGGTCCGGGGCGCATATCAACATGTCGATGCAGCATGAAAGTCGCCCCGGCGAAAACATTTTTGAGACACCCGATGGCAACTGGAGCGACGAGAGCCGCTGGGCCGTAGGCGGGCTGATGCAGCATGCCGAAGCAATCACGGCGATCACCTGTCCGACCGTGAACTCCTATAACGGGTTGGTGCCGCGCGTTGGAGGTTTTGAAGGCGGCACCGTCACCTGGGCTCCGACCAATATCACATATGGCTTCAATAATCGCTCCGCCCAGTTCCGCCTGCCGCAAAGCCGTCACTGCATCGAAAACCGTGCCTGCGACATGACCATGAACGTCTATCTGGCAATGGCGATGCATCTGAGCTGCAGTGTGAAGGGGATCAAAGAAAAGACCGATCCGGGCGAACCAACGGATTTTGATCTCTACTCAAAGACCGAAGCTGAACTCGCCGAGCTCGGAATCCGCCGATTGCCGCGGACCCTGTTTAACGCGATCGAGGCCTTGCGTGGCGATGCCATGGCGGAACATGTGATGGGTCCGGTGATGCGTAATTCATATCTCGAATACAAAAACGACGAGTGGGAGCGGTATCACCAATCGGTCACCGATTGGGAAGTGCAGGAATATTTGCGACTCTACTGAGGCAGGAGATGACCAGATGGTGTCGGACTTTGAGATATACGAGCTTGGCGACCTTCCACTTTTGTCGGGCGAGGTATTGAAGGATGCCAGGCTTGCCTATCAGACCTATGGCACATTGTCGGCCGCCCGTGACAACGTCATCGTTCTGCCCACGTTTTACACAGGCACAAATTCCCGTAACGAGGGGTTCTTTGGCCCGGGTCGCGCGATTGATCCAAGCCGCCATTTCATCGTAAGCCCGAACCTGTTCGGCAATGGTCGTTCGTCGTCGCCATCGAATGCGCCTGCGCCGCAGGACGGCCCGCGTTTTCCCTTGGTGCAGATGTGGGACAACATCACTGCCCAGCATCGGTTGATCCATGATCACCTGGGGATCGATAAAATCGCCCTTGTCGCGGGCTGGTCAATGGCGGGCTGCCAATCCTACCAGTGGGCGGCGCAATACCCGGACATAGTGCAGGCGATCCTGCCTTTCTGCGCCTCAGCCAAAACCTCACCGCATAATTTCGTCTTCCTCGAGGGGGTCAAGGCCGCCCTTTGCGCGGATCAGAGTTGGAGCGGCGGCAATTATGACAGCCCACCTGAGGCCGGGCTTAGAGCCTTTGGCCGGGTTTACGCAGGCTGGGCCTTCTCTCAGACCTTCTATCGCGAGGGGCTATATCGGCAGCTGGGATTCCAATCGATTGAAGCGCTGATGCAGGATTGGGAACAGGACCATGTGCAGGGCTGGGATGCAAACAATCTGCTGGCCAAGCTTGCCACATGGCAGGCAGGCGACATCTCAGCCGGGCCGCTTTACAATGAAGATTTTGAACTGGCGCTAGGTGCCATCAAGGCTCGTGCCATTCTGATGCCCTGTACTCAGGATCTATATTTCCCTCCCGAGGATAACGAATTTGAGGCCCACCACATACCTCGCGCCGTCTTCCGCCCTTACAATTCCCCGTGGGGTCATTGCGCTGCCAACCCAGGCAATGACAAAGGTTTCACGGCTCAGTTAGATGCCAATATTCGTGAACTTTTAGAAGAGTAATGCTTGGTGAAGAATCGGGGGACCGCAGCCGATATCCAGCAGCCAACCGTGATGCTGAGGGTGCAGCCCGATTTTCCGTCATTCGCTGCATCGACCTGTTCAGGGCGGGCGTTGATTTCGGTGGCGATGGTGCGGGCGATGCGGTCCAAGGATGCCCCCTGAATTCATTTGGGAGGCACTTCTTGGCCAGCCGCTCCACCAAGGGAAAGAGGCGATCGAAGCTGTTAAGCCTGTTCGGCCAAAACCAGCAAATCGTCGTGCAGGGTTTTTGCGATCTCAACGTAACCGCGGCACGTGTTGCGTGCGCGCGCCGCGAAACGTCTTTGCGACGGCAAGCGCGCACCCTGATCGACGATGTCGGCAAACAAGCGTTCGGCGCGCTCATCATTTGCTGCGGCACGACCACCGCTGAACTGGGCGGGGTCAAAAGCCAGAATGATCTCGCCGTGATAGGGCGCGCCGCCGTGGCCCTCGGCAAACTCCATGCTTTCCAGGCTGGTCAGGTCGTCGATCAACGGACCGGCCAACAGCTCGATCATGATCGACAAGGCCGAGCCTTTGTAACTGCCGAAGGTGAGCATCGCCCCCTCCATCGCGGTCTGCGGATCAGTGGTCGGATTTCCATATTTGTCTATGGCGACGCCTTCGGGCAGGGGTTTCCCCGCCCGGCGATAAAGTTCAATCTCACCGCGGGCAAAGGCGCTGGTTGCAAAATCAAACGTGAATGGATCTTTTCCCAGACGCGGCCAGCTAAATGCCAAGGGGTTCGTACCCAAACTACCCCGAGTGCCCCCAGCCGGTGCGACCCAGCTGTGGCTGGGCACCATCGCCATCGCGGCCAGACCTTCTGAAGACAGACTTTCCACTTCGGGCCAAAGGGCCGAGAAGTGAAAACAGCGGTTGATTGCCATTGCAGCGATGCCGTGGGTGCGGGTCTTTTCGATCAGCACAGGCAATGCTTCGCGAAAAGCCAGCAAAGACATGCCTCCGCGCGCATCGACACGAACAATGGCATTATCCGAAGGCGCAAGAGCCGGGGCCACATGCCCGTCAATCTTGCCGGTCTTCATGGTGTCATTGCACATGAACAGGCGGAACAACCCATGAGATTGGCAATCGTCGACCTGGCAGGTCGTCAATACATCGGCAATTGCGGCCGCGTGTTCCGGGCCAAACCCCGACTTGGTCAGGATGGACAGGCTGAGGTTCCGGATCTCGTCCAGTGTCAGTTTGACCGTGTCGCTCATGCCGCGCGTCTCCCTTGTCTGAGGTCAGACAAGGGATAGCGTGGCGATGCGTGTAAAGGGAACCCGCTTTATTAGATTGGTTCAGGTTTAACCCTGTGCTTCGGCTTGCAAATAGGCGATCACATTCACGATATCGGATTCCTTTTTCAGGCCGCGAAACTGCATCTTGTTGCCCGGAACTGTGCCTTTGGGATCCGCTAGAAAGGCGGTCAGGGTGTCGGTTGTCCATACGATACCCGACCCCTTTAGAGGTTCCGAGAACTTAAATCCGTCAGCCTGACCCGCCGTAGCGCCGATAATGCGGTGAAGCGATGGGCCCACCGTATGGCGGTTTTCGTCCAACTTGTGGCAAGCGCTGCATTTGCGGAACACCTTCTTACCTGCTTTGACGTCACCTTCGATAGCAACCGCAGCAGTTACGGCTGTGGCGGCAGGTTCGGCTTGGGCTTTCTTTTCGTCCAGGTTGAATATCAGACGCGCTGTAATGGGTACGGTCCGTGTGATGCCGGGCAGGTCGGCCAATTCCATCAACTTATCCACACCCGCATCGACGCCTGCATCTTCTGTACTGATGAACACCATGTCATTTGTTGAAACCATGACTGATGTTTCAGACAGGCGCGCCACAAACATCTCGGCATCAAACGCTACATCTGTGCCTGCCAGCGAAAGCATCGCATCGACATCGACAATCGTGGTTTGGCCAACGCTCAGGGCCGTTACATCTGCCATGTCGAACTGCGCCGTCAGTGATGCTGTACCCGCTTTTTGGAACACGTATTCGACCATACGTTCATTGCGAATGTCGATATTGGTTTCCACCGATGACAGGTCAATTTCAATATCGGCTTTTCCGTCGGGTCCAACCTGACCGGAGAGACCTGTGAAAGAGTTTACCTCACCCACGGTGTCTTTTTTGATCGAACCATAGGCCAGATGCGAGCCTTCAGGGTCCAGCGTCCAAGTTTGCGCAAGAACCGGGGTTGCAACAATTGCCGACGCGATTGTGACTGCCTTCAACAGAAGTTTCATTTCTTTCCTCCTCGGGTTATGTCAGTCCTGACCTCGCGGGCCCGGTCCGTGAATGACAAACACACACAGGTCGCGATTTATTCGATGAGTCCCGAAATTAACTCCGAACAGGCCGTGCGCGGCGCAATCCAGACGCATTCCAAGCGGGTCTGGCGGTTTGGTCTTGCACTATCGGGGGCGTCGGACGTTGCAGATGATCTTTTGCAATCGACGTGTTTGCGCGCGTTGGAGCGTCATCATCAGGTCACATCGCATGATCGGTTGGACAGTTGGCTGATGACGATCTGCCGCTCGATCTGGCTGAACGAGGTGCGCGCACGCTCGGTGCGCAAGGCCCAAGCGCTGTCCGTGACGCCCGAAGCCGAATTAATTTCGGTCGGACCGGATTCAGAAACGAATATTTTCGCCGCTGAGGTGTTTACACAAGTGATGCAGTTGCCAGAAGCGCAGCGGGAGACAGTCATGCTTGTGTTTGTTGAGGGATATAGCTACCGCGAGGCCGCCGCGTTGCTGGAGGTTCCGATAGGGACTATTATGAGCCGGTTGTCTAACGCCCGGCAGAAACTGAAAAACGTGATGCAGCATGATGCGGCAGACACCGTTCGACGGAGTGGCAAATGAAGTTTTCCGACGAGACGCTGAAGGCGTATCTGGAAGGCAATGCGGATGCAGCCGAGGCCGCCGCAATCGAAGCGGCGATCGAGACCGATCTTGCGCTGGAACAACGCCTGATGACACTGGACCTGCTGGCACCTGTGGTTCAATCAGTGTTCGAAAACATTCCTGCAGACGCGCCACAGATTGAATTGCCGCAACCAATGCCGGTCAGTACGGCCCGCACCTCGGGCGGCCCCTGGCGCTTGATGGCAGTTGCGGCGTCAGTGGCGGTCGTGGCCGTGTCCGCAACGTTCTGGGCCACACGCCCCGAGCCGATGGGGTGGGCCGAACAGGCGGCAATCTACCAGTCACTTTATTCACCGGACACGATTGCATCATTGGACAATTCTCCGGTTGCGCTTGATGCGCAGTTTGCGCGGGCTGAGGCACAGCTGGGCCGGTCGCTTAACCGGGATGCGCTTGAAACGCTGCCTGGATTGGAATTGAAACGCGCTCAGGTTCTGTCTTTTAAGGGGAAACCTCTGATTCAGGTTGTCTTTGCGGATGATCAGGGTCAGCCGTTGGCGTTTTGTGTGATCCGCCAGGGTGAGGGCGCGCCAGCAAAGGATGTCAAACTTGCGGCGATAAGTGGTGTTGCCACTGCGACATGGGCGCAGGATGGATATGGATATATGCTGATCGGCAGCAGCGAGCAGACCGATCTTGACCAGCAACTGGACATTCTGACGACAACATTCGCCGGCTAACCGGGGGCAGGGCGAAATACGTCTTGTGAACCGCACGAAATGTCCGAAATATAGCGGGCATGACGACGAAACCTGTGATGCCGGACCCGGAAGACGACGATGTGGTTGGTCCTCCCAGCATCTATGACACAGATCCGCCTGAGGATGATGATCTTTGGTTCCTCCCCCCGGATGAGGACCTGGCGCAGGATGTTTTTCTGCCGCCCGGTCCGGTGGTCGATCGCCGCCTGCTGTTTGATCCAAGGGACTGGCGTGCGGCCCAGGCCGAGCTGTCTTATGAACTGGCCGAACTGGCAGCCACGTTCGGGGCGTTGGACGAACGTTTGCGCGCAGGCCCGACCGGGTGGGGACACCGGCTGGCGCTGATGGATGTGTCTGATCTGGGTTGGTGGACAGGGGATAGGATCGGTGTCGACCGGCTTGCGTTGTGGGTGGGATTACGGATTGGCGCAACCGGCGATGATGTCCAGGCGATGTTCCGGGCAGGCTGGGCTGTGCGCCGACTAACTGCAGGGGCTGGGCCATCAGAGGGCGGCTGGGCGACTGGCCTGACCGCGTTTCTTGATCGCATGGCACAGGGCATCGAAGACATGCCAGAGGCCGTCGCCGATTTGGCTGAGATTATGCAGAATGTGGAAGGCTTGCATCCCGTCACGCAGGCAGCCATCGGGTTTCATGCTTGGCGCGCCCTTTCGGAAAGCCCTGGTCAGGACACTGAGGCAGCGATCATTGCAGCCCGACATGCTGCGTCGATGGGGCGGGGTGGGGCGATCTTCATGCCGTTGGCGTTGTCGGGTCCGGGGGCGTTGCGTGGGGTTGGTGAGCCGCAGGAAAAACTCGCGGCCTGGATCAGGGGGGCAGGGCAGTCGATATTAGCGGCTTTGTTGCACCTGGATCGGGTCAGCGCCTGGGATCAGCGCGCCCGCGATGCGACAAGTGACCTGAGCGGCCGCACGCCACCGCGCCTGATCGACGCGCTGACCGCATGGCCCATGGTGTCGGCACCGCTGGCCGAGGACCTGACACAGGCTTCGCGCGCTGCGGTGCAACGCAATATCGACCGTTTTATGAACCGGGGTTTGATCCGAGAGGTAACGGGGCAGGGGCGTTACCGGGTCTGGACAGCTGCACTGTAGCCGCTGAACAAACTGCGAATTGCCCGGTCGGCAGGGTGAAAACCCCAATTCATTCAGATAAATTCACGTGAACCCACGTTGAAGCGCGATCTCGGACGTATCTTGTCGGGTCATCCAGTTCAGTGTTCCCATCGGGTTGCTTTCGAAGACTTCTGCAGATGTTCCGTAACCGAAACATTTGCACGGCTTAGAAATGATGGGATGACAAGGTATCGATTTTTCAGCGCCGACGGGTCATTTGACCTTCGAAGCTATTTTCGTAGCCTATTGTGAGTGGTTTCGACGGTGCATTTTGATAAGCCGCTTGTGGGTCGCAAAACCAGTCATCCGCGCCGATCCTGTCACTTAGACGCTGCCAATCTGAGAATTTGGTTCCACAATCAAGAATGAAGGACTGGCGTGCGTCGGTCGGTTTCCACTGTGCATGCCTCTGCCTCGAAACTATGCCTTGTCTGGTGAACGTGAAATCCTAGTGCAAGCACTGGCTAACAATCCGCTGACGCTGATCGATAGCGTGTCGATATTGTGTCACGCAAAATAGGCTTTTCATTCATGTAATTTAAGCCGCCTGCCTTGGCAGAACCTACGAATTGGACGTGGGTGGGAAACGCAGATGAGCATCGGTTTGGAATACCGGTACATTGTTTAACATAGGCCCCAGGCGTGACGCTGCACGATGTCCGCGGTATCACAACACGCGCGACAGGAATGCCTTGGTGCGCGGTTCGCTTGGTTGGGAAAAGAGCACCTCGGGCGGGCCTTGCTCCAGGATGCGTCCGGCGTCCAGGAAACACACTTTGTCCGCCAGCTCGCGTGCAAAGCCCATTTCGTGGGTGGCAAGCACCATGGTCATACCCTGCTTTCGCAGGTCCCTCAGCACGTCCAGAACCTCGCCTACCAGCTCGGGATCCAGCGCGCTTGTAATCTCGTCAAACAGCATGATCTGGGGCTCCATCGCCAGCGCACGGATGATTGCCACCCGCTGCTGCTGACCGCCCGATAGTTGGTCTGGATAGTGCTCCATCCTTTCACCCAGCCCAAAGCGTGTGAAAAGCTGGGTCACCCGCGGGCGCAGGTCTTCTCTGCTCAGCCCGCGTACACGGCGTGGCGCGAGCATTACGTTCTCTGCCGCTGTCATGTGGGGAAAGAGGTTATAGCTTTGGAAGACTATGCCGATCTGTTGGCGCACCGGCTGTGGGTCCAGCCCCGGTTCAGAGATGTCCTTTCCATCCAGCCAGATCTCGCCGTCATCGATGGGTTCGAGCAGGTTCATGCAGCGCAAGAGTGTGGATTTGCCAGAGCCTGAGGCGCCAATCAGGCACACCATCTCGCCCTCAGCTACGTCCAGGTCAATGCCCTTGCATACCTCGTGATCATCGAACCGTTTCCGCACCCCTCGCAAGGATAACTTTGCTGTCATGTACGGGCCCTGTTCTGTTTATTCATAAGGTAGTCCGCATACCGCGTGGCTGGTATGGTCAGCGCAAGAAAGATAAGCGCTGCGCCCACATAAGGCGTAAAATTGGCATAGAGCGATTTGTAAACACCAGCCTGTCGGAAAATCTCAACCGGGCCGATAAAGGACAATAGCGCCACGTCCTTCTGCAAAGCGATGAACAGGTTCATATTGGCAGGAACGACGTTTCGTATGGCCTGCGGCAGGACCACATAGCGCATGGTGTCCTGATCACTTAGCCCCAACGAGGCCGCGGCGGATCGCTGCGACTGATGGATCGAGTCAATGCCCGAGCGGATCACCTCGGCCACATAGGCTGAATAGACCAAAACCAGCGCCAGCGTGCCCCAAATGTAGGGGCTGTTCCAGGGTCTCGGCAGGCCCAACCCGGGCACGCCAAAGCCAATAATGTAGATTACAAGAACCACTGGCAGGCCACGGAAGATGTCCGTATATGCAATGCCGAACAGCCGCAGGGGAAAAAGCGCAGGTGCGCGCGTGTCCCGACACAGCGCGATAACCAGTCCCGTGATCGCGATCAGCGGTGCAGACCAGGCAAAAATCATCACGTTCATCAGAAAGGCTTCGAGCAATCCGGGAAACGTCTCGGCGAAGACCCGGCCGTTGAAAAACGAGCGTTGTACGGCCTCCCAACCTGGGGCGAGCGGGACGAGGACGACGATGGCAAGAGCCACGCTGACCACCGAAATCAGCGCGATGCGATTTGAGCGACGCCGTACCTCAGCTTCATAAACCTCGCGACGCGTTGGCGTCGCGGCAGAGTGCTCAACCGAGTCTTTTTGCAATGATGTTTCTTCCATTTACTCGATGACCGGCACACCTGTAGCCTCGGACAGCCATTGGGTTTCAATCGCGGCAAGCTCGCCGCTTTCGGTCAATTCTGTGATGGCCGCGTTGACGCATTCCTTCAAGGCGTTGCCCTCTTCCATCAAAAGGCCGAACTGATCAGGACTTTCGGATTGCCCCGGAGGGAACTGGCCAAGCAATGCACCGTTTTCGACCACGACAGCCGACAGATAGAGTGCCGTAGGCAGGTCATAAATTGCGGCATCGATCTGGCCAGCCATGATGGCCGCATTCACATCAGCATTGTCGTTGTAAAGCAGCGGTTCACTAGACGGCTGGATCACGTCGTTCAGCATCGGGATCGCGGTTGTCGTGGCCACAGCGCCCCACTTCAAATCCTTAAGGCCGTCCAACGTCGCTTCTGCACCGGAATCGACAACGTTCTGGGTTGTCAAAACCGCCATGGCCGAGGTGTAATATGGCAGGCTGAAATCAACCATTTCTTCGCGCTCGGGCGTGATCGAGTACTGCTGCATGTTGAAATCAAAGTTCTTTGCGCCGGGCTGAATCGCCTCGTCAAAACTTGTGCGAACCCAGGTGACATTTTCCTGGCCAAAGCCCATTTTTTCGGCGATGGCATAAGCAACGGCAGCTTCAAATCCTTCGCCGCTATCGGGCGCGTCATTCATTACCCAAGGATAGTAGGCCGGATTACCTGTTGCGATTGTCAGGGTGCCCTCTGTTAGGGTCTTGCCTTTGGCGCAGGTCCCATCGTCCGCAGCAAGCACCGAGGTTGTTGAGAAAAGTAAGGCCAGAGCTGGGCCAGCAATCAGTTTCATCAATCTTCTCCCTGTTTTTGTTTGGTCACAGGTTCTTATGCGCAGGGGGATTTGTCTAGGTGTTTGATCCCACGGTGTGATGGCGGGGAATTTTCATTGGAATGAGAGACGGTACAATGAATTTAGCGGCCAATCGCACATCTTCTCAGGAACCGGTCGAACGGTATCGTTAAGAGATCTGTTACAAACATTTGGCCATTGACCGGACCTGCGTCTTTGCTGCGGGTCAACTGGTGGAAATCGTAAACACAAAGGAAGCTTGAGCTTTTCTGGAGCACCTGCTCGAAACGGTTCCCTGCCATATCAACACCACCTTGACCGTCAATGGCAGCCAGTTGCAACAACCAGCTTCGCTCGAACTTGACTGAAATCCATGATGCCTACACTTGCGTCACCGATTGAAAACACCAAGTCGCCTCGCTCCATACGAAAAATCTGCAAAATCTGGACTTAAGAATCGTCTCGATTCCTTCTCGATTCGGTCCACCAGATGCCAGTACTAAACAATTGGTTTCGACATCTGGTTGTCCTCAATAATGAAAAGGACTAATTGGAGGTTTTGGTTTGAGAGGATCACTGTAATCAGTGATCTTCTTTATTAGGATCGGCAAAACAACATGATAGACTTAAGTAAAATTCGGCCAATGCGAAGAAGCCGCAACTACGAGATTTATCAGCATCCGTTTGTTGAGCGCGCGCTGTTGAAAGTCAGGGTGGATGAACCGGTGCGCAACCACGTGATTCCTCGTTATGCCGAGAGACGCTATGGCAACCTCCGTCAGTGGAACCGGGAAGCAAACGAATACTTAGCCGCGCTGACTCGAGGCTGCCCCGAGATTGAACGCCTTGCGGATTTTATGGGGTATGCTGCGACATCTCAAGGACCAGCACTGGTGGTCGAAAAGATGACCGGCCCAGATGGTGATTTGGCACCAACGCTGGAGTCTGAACGGGCCGCATTGGGCGATGATTTGTCAGAGCGCAAACAGCTGCACGGTGAGTTTATGGAACTCATGGACGACCTTGAACGTGGCCGGATTATCGTGGGCGACCTGAGTTTTGAAAACATTGTGCGGGCGCAAGAACGCGATGGGAAACTGGTCGTTATCGATGGTTTGGGCGAACGAGTGCTGTTTCCGCTGACGCTGGTTTCTGATTTAGCATTCCGCAAGTCCATCGAGCGTCGTCGGACGCGCATGGGCCAGGCATTTGGTCTGAGCTAGTAACACCCGCTCTGCGACCAACTACTGGCGTCGATTTGGCTTCGCTTCATAAGCCACCAACCGAATAGGCGCCTTCCCGCCCGAACCAAACAAGGACCTGTTGACTCCGATCAACTGGGTTAGCCAGACGATTAGCCTTTTGCGGCGCCAATCAAATCAAAGAACTTTTTTCGAACTTGGCCGAGCTTGCGGTCATTGTAACTGCGAACCCATCTTCGCAGAGGAATGACTTGTTTAGACCCAAAGCTGTCAATCCAAACCCATCGCCCGGATCCGTCGGGCCATGTTTGATAGACAAGATTGCCAGTGTTTTTGTTGCTTATGATGACACGTTCATCTGACAGTTGCTCAAAATGTCTATTGAGATCGCTCAAATGCTGAGGGGTGAGACGATCTTCGGCTATTAACTGAGACAGACTTGGGGAAAGCTGGCCATCCGGATCAGAAATGCGTTCATAGACCAGCGCCAGACCCTTGTCTGTCGGTGCAGTGCCAAACACCCTGCAAACGGGCATAACGTCCGGGCTTTCCTGATGGCGGACCATCAGAAAAAAGGCTTCATCAAACTCACGCATGAAACCCTTAAAAGCGGTAGCTCTGCGGAACAGCCGGTCATACCATTTGTCGGTTACAAGCCTCGAACCTGCATCCATCGTATGAGGTTGTGGAACCTTTAACAGCAACCCCTTATCAAATGGGTGTTCATACACGAATTGCCTGTTTCCCTTCGCGATAACAGGGCTGTTTCCTAGTTCAAGCAAGGTGGGGTTTTGGTGGCATTTCATTTTTTCTGTTTAAGTTGATTACAGACCAACGCAAGTCGTTTTTTGATCGTTGAAAGCGATAAGACGACGCGAACTACCTTTACTTTCTGGCCGATGGTTATGTCCGCCTGAGCAGCCTGACACGGAACGGTTCCGAGTTTACCTATGCTATTCTGCGCCCCGGTGACACGTTTGGTGAGTTGGGTGTATTCCAAAAAAGCCAATATGCAGGCACCGCAACCGCGCTGAATTCTGTCACTGTCTACCGCATTCGCAGAGATGTTCTGAACATGCTCAGCCGCTCCAATATGTCGACCTGTCTGGCCCTGAGCGATCTGGTCGCGGAAAGGTTCCGAACATTCGTTGACGCCACGCGTTGTCTGACAATGAACAGCCTGTCGGCGCGCCTTGCGGAAGCTTTGTTGCGCGTTGCCAGTCAGATCGGCGAGCCGATCTCGGTCGACGGACGGCAGGCGATCAGGATCGGGGCGTTTGCTACGCAATCCGATATCGGGAGTATGGTCCGCAGTACCCGCAGCAACGTGAATCGAGGCCTGAAAGAGTGGGAGCGCGCCGACGCAATTCGAATCCAGGATCGCTCAATCATTATTCTGAATGCATCCTTCCTGGAACGGCTTCATGAAATGGAGTACGGTGCCGTTTCAAGACCCTGAGCGCTGTGAGGCTATCACAGGAATTCCGAAGCGGCATCGAATGTATCGGTCAGGTTATGCGCAGATCTTAGTGCCCCCTAGAATGCCACTCCGTCGGCATTGCCACCAAATCGCCTCGGGCCAAATAAGAGACGACGAAACTGGGAAAACGCTGCTGTTCAAAGTGATTTAGCGGGGTTTGTCGAGCACTGAAGACGGGGGAAATGTGCTCCTTCAGTTGTGCCTGTTTGTTTTGATCAGCCTCGCAGCCAGTTGACTGCAACCTACACACCTTTGCGACAGGTGACGGCCGATTTAGATGTCGGGTGTCAACGTGCTCGTGCCAAGCTGGCAACCCAAGGAGAGGGGGATCTTTGTGTTGAAGACACCCCGAAAAGGTGCCAACTGAATTGCGCGGGCCACAGTACGCGAGCGATGCGGCTTATTCTTTTGACAACTTAAGGGTGGCATCGGTCGAACCGGTCTTTTTTAAAGACCCGGCCATGTCACTTAAGGCGCGATAAACCTCTCCGGCTTGGGGGTGCCAGTTTGCCACGTCGCGTCCCTGAGTGGTCACGACTCGTTCATCTCCGCGCGCGGCCGGGCCCGTCAATGCCTGTTGCGGTCCCAAAGCAACGACATTTTTCGCAGTGCTTTCAAGAAGCCTTGCGTTCAGCAGTGGGACCACATCGGCCCTGACCCCGGCTTCAGCCCAGGCTTCGCGCGCGATGGCTTGCAGCACTACTGCAAAGTTGTTCGAGATCACGGCCGCCGCGTGATAAAGGCTCTTGCCATCAGAGCGGATCGAAAAGCATTCGGCCCCCATTCTTTCCAAAATGGGTTTGAGGATGGCTAATGCATCGGCGTCACCTTCAAGGCCGCACAGGGTGCCCGTGAACTGTTTTATCGCTTTATCGGGGTCAGCGAAGGACAGGACCGGATGCACACTGGCCAAACGCCAGCCCAGCCTACGCAACGCGGCCAGCTCATCAGCCGGGAAGAATCCGCTGCAGTGAAATACTGTGGGGCGTTGTTCTGTCGCTGTTTGCGTCGCGGCAAGGTCCGAGGCGACGCAAGAGATTTGCGTGTCCGGTACTGCGACAACCCAGAGATCGGCTGGCCGCATATCTGATAGGTCAGTTTCGGCCCGACCTGCGCCGACGCGTTGAACAGCGTTTTCTGCCGAGTTCCGACTTGCACTAAGAACATCCTGTATTTCGCAATCCGCCAAAGAGCTGAGAAGGCTCAGAAATGTCTGACCGACCCGGCCCGCTCCGATCAGATTTACTTTGATCCTGTCCATTTTTTTCGGCCTTTGGCGACTGGCTTTGTCAGAACTATGCCTGCGGCGCAGGGCCATTGCAAAGGCCCGGCTTGACAGGATTGCAATTTCAAAGTTTCAGCGACCACCTTTCGGTTTTTGCCGGACATCACCAATCCGATCTATTGGCGTTTCTCGCAAAGTGCCTCATGTACAGTGACAACCATTGAGGCTGTGTCTCAGTCCAGATTACCCGCGCACAGTTCGGTCGTGACAGAGCCGATTGGCTATTCTGGTGGAATTTGATCCAGAAACTTCGGCAACGTGCGAGCATCTTTGACGTTGCTGCAGCTCGATCGACCGCGGGTTTCAATGGACCTTTGGAACAATGACACAGTATTCTCACGTTCAGCGTCTTTAGACGTCGACACTGTGTGCTGAAATCCGGAATATATCTTTTCAACCCGATCAGGTGCAAGAGACTGGCGACGAACCCGATCGTTTGCCTCGGCGGTGATCTGAACAGCACTTTCATGGCCGGCTAAGCCGGGAAACGCTTGGCTTACTCGCGCGACAACCGAGATGAATAGTAGTATGCAATCGCTTGGGTTCGGTTCTTTACGGCCAGTTTCTCATAAATGTTGGACAAGTGAAATTTGACCGTGTTGGTGGAAATCTGAAGCTCCTTCGATAAATCCCGGTTGGACATACCCTGTGCCAGAGCCTCGAGAATCGCGCGCTCTTTGCGGGACAGGCTTTGGATGGGGTCCTGCTGCATTTTGCGAACGTCAACGAAGGGAAACACCATCTTGCCATCGGCGACGTCTGCACAGGTTTTCAGCAAGCCTTCGACCTCGCCAGATCGCGCAGCAAACCCGGCGGCCCCCGCTTGCATTGCCAGTCTTGGAACGTCACCGGACGTATCGCCGTAAACGACAAACCGTGGTGCATTGGCCTGTTCGCGCAGCACCTCAATCAGTTTGGCTGCACCCAAAACGGGAAGATTCCAGTCGATAACTCCGACTTTCACGGGAACCCGCATCACCGTCCCCAAAAAGCCTTCGGCCGTCGCCGAGGTCGCAACAAGCGAGAATCGTGAGTCGCGTTCAAAGATCTCCGACATGGCCGACAGGACCAGAGGATTGCTGTCGGCCAGCATGACGTCAATCGGTTTCTGTACGGTTTCAACCATCTGATTTCTGTCCAATTTCCGCAAAAACTACCCGTATAGGTAGGTGGAATTTCAGTATACCTTTGTATTTTTACCTAAAAAGGTGGGAAATTTCCCACCCAAATAGCCATCCTAAAGCAGTAGTAAGTTACGTTGTGTCACGAGGCAAGTCCGCGTTTCCTAATTGGCAATGCAACCCAATGGGCCCAGATGCCCCTTCAAATGCCGAGGACGTCAACCGATGACATTTCAGATTTTCCCTCCGCTTGAGATCCCCGAGACCTTGGCCGCCGGTCCCGGGCCGGGCAATACGGATGCACGTGTTCTGCAAGCTTTCACCAACGCGGGCGTGGCCGATCACATGCAGGGCGATGTTCTCAGGGGCATGGTTGAATGCAAACACATGCTTCGCAAGGTCTGGGGCACCCAAAACGCATATACTTTCGCCGTCGCCGGGACAGGTTGGAGCGCGCTGGACACCATGTTCTCTGCCGTCATGCCCGGTGACAAGGTCGTGGCCTTTGCCAACGGAACCTTCTCCGGGATCGACGCGCTGACTTTGCGGATCAAGGCGGCCACACCAGAGGAACATGCCGCCAATCCGCTGGATCCTCAGGCAGCAAGTGTCACAGTGATTGATGTCCCGCATGGTCAGCCGGTGACCGGTGAAATGGCCGAGGACGCGTTGGCGGAACACAAGCCCAAATGGGCTTTCATGGCGCATTGGGAAACCGGATCTGGTCGCGTCAACGACCTGCGCGCGTTCTCGGATGCGTGCGAGCGTCACGGTGTAATGGGTCTGATTGATGCAGTTTCATCGCTGGGTGTGGATGACTTTTCGATCGATGACTATCCGGGGATCGCCGGTTGGGCGTCATGTCCGCAAAAGGGGCTTTGTTGTCTGCCCCTGACTTACGCGCCGGTCAGTTTTACGGATACCTTTATCCGATCTCTCAAGACCACAGGTGCCTACACTTACGTGCACAATCCGATTTTCGAAGCGCGCCATTGGGGCATTGTCGACGGTCAGGATGTTGAAAAAGGGACCTATCACAGAACGCATTCCGGATACGCCGTCGCCGCGTTCCATGAGTCCCTGCGTCTGACATTGCAGGAAGGTCTGGCCAGACGGTCGGCATCCTACAAGACCCACGAGCGCGTGCTGCGCGACGCCGTAACAGCCATGGGGTGCGAGGTGACCTCGGATATGCCCAGCCTTGTTGTGCTCAACCTGCCGCCGGAACTGGCTGGTCGCGAAATGGAATTGGTGCAGAATTGCCGGGCACAGGGCTTTGGCATCTGGCCGACGCTGAGCGCGCCGGTTCAGGTTCGCATTGGCATTCTCAATCAGCTCAACCGACAGGCCGTCAGCCGCATCGTGCGTCTATTTGCCGAGGCCATCCGGGAACTGGGCGGTCAGATCGAATTCGAAGAGATCGAGGCGCTGCTCGAAAGCCGGTACGGCACGTCGATCGCGGCTTAATCACACTGCATGAACGGGAGGATTGCAGATGGATATTCATGAATATCAGGCGAAAGAGGTTCTTTCGAATTTCGGTGTTGCCGTGCCGTCGGGCGCTTTGGCTTACAGCCCTGAACAGGCGGCCTACCGCGCGCGTGAACTGGGCGGAGACAAGTGGATTGTCAAAGCGCAGGTTCATGCCGGCGGCCGCGGCAAGGCGGGTGGCGTCAAGCTGTGCAACACCGAAAATGAGATCTACCAGGCCTGTGACGACCTGTTTGGCCGCAAGCTTGTGACACATCAGACAGGACCCGAGGGCAAGGGTATCTACCGTGTTTATGTCGAATCTGCCGTGCCTATCGACCGCGAGATTTATCTGGGCTTCGTGCTGGATCGCTCCAGCCAGCGGGTGATGATCGTCGCGTCGTCTGAAGGTGGGATGGAGATCGAAGATATCTCGGCCGAGCGCCCCGACAGCATCGTGCGGTCTATTGTGGAACCCGCTGTGGGCCTGCAAGAGTTTCAGGCGCGCGAGATCGCGTTCAACCTTGGGCTGGAACCGCGTCTGGTTCAGCAAATGGTGCGGACATTGCAGGGCTGCTATGCCGCGTTCAGCGAACTGGACGCCACGATGGTTGAAATCAACCCGCTGGTCGTCACAGGTGACGACCGCGTGTTGGCATTGGATGCCAAGATGAGCTTTGACGACAACGCCCTGTTCCGGCATCCCCAGATTTCTGAACTGCGCGACAAAAGCCAGGAAGACCCGCGCGAAAGCCGCGCGGCGGATCGTGGTCTTTCCTATGTTGGGCTGGAAGGCAATATCGGTTGCATCGTGAACGGCGCTGGTTTGGCTATGGCCACGATGGATACGATCAAGCTGGCCGGAGGAGAGCCCGCAAACTTCCTCGACATCGGTGGTGGAGCGTCTCCAGAACGAGTAGCAAAGGCGTTCAGGCTGGTTCTGTCGGACAACAATGTTCAGGCGGTGCTGGTCAACATCTTCGCCGGGATCAACCGTTGTGACTGGGTTGCCGAAGGCGTCGTGCAGGCACTGCGCGAGATCGAGATCGACATTCCGGTCGTTGTGCGCCTTGCTGGAACGAATGTCGAAGAGGGCCAGAAAATTCTGGCCAAATCCGGTCTTCCGATCATCCGCGCCACTACTCTGATGGAGGCCGCAGAACGCGCTGTCGGCGCGTGGCGCAACGATCTGTCCCAAAACACCAAGATGAGGGCTGTGTAATGAGCATTCTTCTCGACCGCGACACACGGGTTATCGTTCAGGGCATCACCGGACGCATGGCGCGCTTTCATACGAAGGACATGCTGGCCTATGGCACAAACGTCGTTGGCGGTGTTGTCCCCGGCAAAGGCGGCGAAACCGTCGAGGGTGTGCCGGTTTTTGACACCGTCAAACAGGCCGTCGAAGCCACCGGAGCGGATGCCAGCCTTGTTTTCGTACCCCCACCGTTCGCCGCGGATTCCATCATGGAGGCCGCCGACGCAGGTATTCGCTATTGCGTGTGCATCACCGATGGCATCCCGGCGCAGGATATGATCCGGGTCAAGCGCTACATGTATCGCTATCCCAAAGACAAACGCATGGTGCTGACCGGACCAAACTGCGCGGGTACAATCAGCCCAGGTAAAGCGCTATTGGGGATCATGCCCGGACACATCTATTTGCCGGGCAATGTCGGAATCATTGGCCGCTCGGGGACGCTTGGGTACGAGGCTGCGGCCCAACTCAAGGAACGTGGTATTGGCGTTTCGACCAGCGTGGGTATCGGTGGTGATCCGATCAACGGGTCCTCGTTCCGCGATATCCTTGAGCGGTTCGAACAGGACGAAAGTACCGAAGTCATCGCCATGATCGGCGAGATCGGTGGCCCACAGGAGGCCGAGGCCGCGGAATACATCCGCGATCATGTGACCAAACCCGTCGTCGCCTATGTCGCAGGCTTGACCGCACCCAAAGGCCGGACGATGGGCCACGCGGGCGCGATCATCTCGGCCTTTGGCGAAAGCGCGTCCGAGAAAGTCGAAATCCTTTCGGCAGCCGGCGTCACGGTCGCTGAAAATCCCGCTGTTATCGGCGAAACCATCGCCCGCGTCATGGGAAAGGCTGCGTAATGGCTAAACCTTCGGTTCTTGTTACCCGTCGCTGGCCTGCTGCCGTCGAGGCGCAGTTGGCCGAGAATTACAACGTCGTTCTGAATACCGGGGACAAGCCCATGTCCCCGGCTGAAATACGGGATTCCTTGAAACGCTATGATGCGGTGTTGCCCACTGTCACAGATACGCTGAACGCCGAGGCACTGGACGTTTCAGCGGCGCAAACCAGGATCCTTGCAAATTACGGGGTCGGCTACAGCCACATCTGCGAACCCGCGGCCCGCGAATTGGGCATGACGGTGACAAACACGCCTGACGTTCTGTCCGAATGCACTGCTGATATTGCGATGACGTTGCTGCTGATGGTGGCGCGCCGTGCAGGTGAGGGAGAGCGTGAGTTGCGCTCGGGCAACTGGACCGGATGGCGGCCTACACATCTGGTGGGCACCAAGGTCAGTGGCAAAACTCTGGGCATCATCGGCTACGGCCGCATCGGACAAGAGATGGCCCGCCGGGCGCACCACGGGTTCGGGATGGATATCATTGTCTACAACCGCAGCAAGGTTGCGCCGGATGTACTGGCCCGATGCAACGCAACTCAGGTAGATACGATTGACGATCTGTTGCCGCAGTGTGACTTCGTTTCGTTGCATTGCCCTGGTGGTGTTGCGAACCGGCACCTGATCAACTCGCGCCGGTTAAGCCTGATGAAACCCGACGCCTTTCTGATCAACACCGCGCGCGGTGAGGTGATCGACGAATGGGCACTGATCCAGGCGCTGATGTTTGACATGATCGGCGGAGCGGCGCTGGATGTTTTCGATGGCGAACCCCGCATCAGCCCGGACCTGTTGCAATGCGACAACCTCGTGATGCTGCCGCATCTGGGCAGCGCCACGCGCGAGGCGCGCGAAGCGATGGGGTTTCGCGTTCTGGATAACCTCAACGACTTTTTCGCCGGACGCGCGCCCCGAGATCGCGTGATCTGAGGCCAACCCCGATCACTCTGAACCAAAAGACGAAGGACCCAAACCATGAGCTTTCATTCCATCGACCAGGCGCCCGCCCGCCTGAACCGCAGCGAACTTGCCGTTCCGGGCAGCCAGCCTGGTATGTTCGAAAAGGCCGCGAAATCAGATGTGGACGTCATTTTTCTTGACCTCGAAGACGCTGTTGCCCCGGACGAAAAGGAACAGGCGCGTAAGAATATCATCGAGGCACTGAATGATATCGATTGGGGTTCCAAAACCATGTCGGTTCGGATCAACGGGCTGGATACCCATTACATGTATCGCGACGTGGTCGATGTGGTCGAACAGGCTGGTGAGCGGCTGGACCTTATCATGGTCCCAAAGGTAGGCACCGCCGCAGACGTCTATGCTGTTGATATGCTTGTCACTCAGATCGAGGATGCCAAAGGATATAAGAAGCGGATCGGTTTTGAACACATTATCGAAACTGCATTGGGCATGCAGAACGTCAGCGAGATCGCGGCCGCCTCAAAACGCAATGAAAGCCTGCATTTTGGGGTTGCCGATTATGCCGCTTCTACCCGCGCGCGGACGACGATCATCGGTGGGGTGAACCCGGATTATTCGGTTCTGACAGACGCGGATGCTGATGGTGGCCGTCTGACTCATTGGGGCGACATGTGGCACTATGCACTAGCCCGCATGGTCGTTGCTGCCCGTGCTAATGGTCTGCGCCCAATCGACGGGCCTTTCGGAGACTTTCAGGATCCTGACGGCTACAAGGCTGCGGCAAAACGTGCGGCCGTTCTGGGCTGCGAAGGCAAATGGGCCATCCATCCCAGCCAGATTGCATTGGCCAACGAGGTCATGTCCCCATCTGACGCTGAGGTGAACAAGGCACAGCGTATCCTTATCGCCATGTCCGAGGCCGAGGCATCCGGGAAAGGTGCTGTGTCGCTGGATGGACGATTGATCGACTATGCCTCGATCCGTCAGGCAGAAGTATTGGTCGAAAAGGCAGGCCAGATAGCGGCGGCATAAACCAAGGTAGACCAGGCATCACTTGGCGCGGGGTCGTTCAGACCCTGCGTTTCGATTTTACGACTACGATCGGAAACGCATGGCCGCGACGACCCCTGCGGACTTGTTCCTTGCTTTCAACCCCACGATCGGTTCAAACTAGGTCCTTGCCAATTGATGTTCGGCTGCCCCAAAGATTGATCGGGTCTTGAAAGGGGCTATCGCGCTGATAAAGAACAACAAGATCTCGTCGAATGTTAGCACTCACAGACAAATCGAAGACCGAACAGCAAATAGCTTTCGAGATTTTTGTTCAGGCGGAATTTGCCTATCTGGAGCTGTCATCCATCATTGCAGTTTTGCAGACGGCAAATGATGTTCTCAACCGCGATCTTTTTCGGTGGCGGATTACGTCGGACACGCCCGGCTTGGTATCCAGCAGTTCAGACCTGATTGTGCGGGCAACGCCTGCCATCTCTGACCAGTATCTGAGCGATTGCCTGTGTGTCGTGGGCGGTCAATTGGGAAATGTCAGTACATGGTTGCGACGCGTCCGGGCAATGCAAAAGCATAAACGACCGGTTGCCTTGTTTTCGGACGCGGCGCGCGAATATATCAAGGCGACAGTGCAACAATCCGGGCCGGTCACGGCACATTGGCGCGACATAGGTTTGCTGCGTGAGATTGGGGATTACCCCATGCTTTCTGAAAGTCTTGTTGCCCGAAATGGAACGGTGCTGACTTGCGCCGGGCACGGTCATACCGTCGAGGCGATCATCGGCATTCTGGCCGAGGTTCTTGAGCCTCAGGACAGGGCTGAACTGGCCTGTCAATTGATGCTGAACGACGTTCGGGGCCACGCGCAAGAGCAACCCAAAGGCGTGAGCGCGAACCCGAATTTCCTAGAAAAGCGGCTGCAAAACGCGATCCGCATCATGGAAGAAAACACGGAACACCCGTTGCCAACGGCCAGTCTTGCCCGCCGCGTGGGCGTATCCACCCGGCAGTTAGAGCGCCAGTTTATGCTGCACTTGAGCACATCGCCCGGAAAATTTTATAGAAAGATCAGATTAAAAAAAGCGTTTACCCTGGTCTCGAACTCGCAAATGCCGATTATTGACATCGCCATTGCCTGCGGTTTTGCATCAACCTCTACGCTTGCCCAGACATTTAAGGCCGAATACGGCAAAACACCAAAGCAATTGCGGCGCACCGAGTGACCTTTATGTGGCCTCCGGAATTTCTGGCAGGTTATGCTGAGGGGCCAAGGGTCTTATCTGCATCGCAAAGGCGGTAGACATTCACTTTCCTTGAACGTCCTTTGACCGTGAATTCGCCGCAGTCGATTAGATGAAAAACCGGGCCGATCAGTCGCGCTGTGGCATCGCTGATCAAAATCCTGGTTTGCTCGTCACTTGGCAGTTCGCCTACCAGGGTTTCGATCCGGGCACAGGTGTTCACCGTGTCGCCGATCACTGTGTAATTCATCCTGTCGACGGCCCCGATATTGCCGACAATCAGCGGTCCGGTGTGCACCGCGATCTTGACGCCGTACTCGACGCCAGCCTCAGCCAGAGATTGCTTGATTGCCAATGCAGCCCGGCAGGCGCGCTCGGCATGATCCGTCTGGTCCTGAGGGGCGCCCCAGAACGCCATCGCCGCGTCGCCGATGTATTTGTCGAGCGTTCCGCCTTCGGCTTCGATACAGCGGTTCAGGATCTCGAAATGCCGGTTCAGCATTGCTGCCGTGGCTTGTGGTGTCATGGCCTCGGATGCGGGTGTGAACCCCACGATGTCGGCGAACATGACGGTCAGTTCGACTTCGCGCGGCAACACAAGGTTAGGGTCTCCGGTCTTTAGCATTTGCCGTACAAGGGTTCGGGGCAAATAAGTTTGAAACCAGCGCAGCCCGTCGAGCATCTTGTTGAAGGCCACAGCCTGAAGGTTCAGTTCAGAGACCCGAGAGGGGGGCAGGTGGTCGATTTGGTTCAGATTCAGCTCGCTGATTTTGATGGCTTCTTCGGTCGACCTGTGAATGGGTGCCGCCAATCGTCTGGCCAAAACAAGCGCCGCAATGACCGAAGCGATCAGTAAACCAAGACTGACCAGGGCGGCATCACTCAGCCGGGACCACTGGTTGCTCCAATCGCTTAGTGGAGAATACTGCCCGATCACCCACGGCTCAGATCCGAAGCCTCTGACGATGCTTGTCAAAACCAGGTGTTCTCCGTTCAGCGCCTCGACCAGATATCCGACAAATGTTCCATCGTTGCCCTGAAACTCAGGTGGCTGCATCAGCATTTGTGAGATGACCGCGTCATCAAGTGCTGCGACCGAATGCAAGGGGGCGTTTGAGCTTAACGTGTTTGCAGACAGGTTCAGCAATTTGGGATGGGCCAGAACGCGGTTGTCACCGTACAGAACAAAACCGGTTGCCCCGTATTTCCCGCTTAACTCGTCGACCAGGCCCGAGAAATGGTGAACGGTAGAAGAAACGAGCACGGCCCCGAGGAAAATACCGTCTTTATAGGCAGGTACAGTCGCTGAGATATGTGTCCGGCCCTGGTCAAAGAAGGGTTCGTTCCAGAACAAACCATCATAGCCTTTAACATCTTTAAGATACTGAAGTGTGCCTGCAGCCGGAGGCTCGTATGACGTTATTAAACGTGGCCCCTCAACATCCGTGATATGTGTTGAAATGAACAGACTGCCGTCAGGATACACGATGGCAAGATCTGTCAGATACGGGACCGAAGCCACCACGCCTTTGAAGTAGGCTTTCAGAAAATCGGTGTCGTGCAGATCGACTTCACCCGTGCTTGCGTCTTCTTGTAGGGATTGTGCCAGTTCCTCGATCGGTGTCGTCAGGCTGAAGATATCGTCTTCGATGGATTCGACGATCATCGCGGCAGACGTATTCAACAGTTCCGTCGTGTTCTGAAAATTGGCATAAGTCGAAACCAACAGAACTGCGCCAGCCGATATTGCCACCAGTCCGCCAATGGTCAGCGCCAGCAGAGTGGAAATTCGGATTTTCAACCTTGTTTGGCGGTTGCTTTGCGCCTGGGCGCTTTTGTCGATCACGCCAGTGTGCTGCGTATGCTTGTCTTCGTTGACCATCTTTGAACGATATTTAGCTTGGCGACCCGTTACAACGCCTCGTTGACTTCTGAGGCGGGATCACCGCTAGCCAAGATAGGCACGCAGGCTTGGCGGCGGGTTGTCAAAGAGTTCCGCTGTCTGAACGGGGGCATGCACCGTTTCGTCTGCAACAAGTACGGTTTGGTCGGCAATACGGCGTGCATCCTGCGGGTCGTGGCTGACCATCAACAGGGTCGTTTGAGTTTCGGCTACCAGATCGGCCACCAAATCCAGCATTTCGGCCTTTAGGGCTGGCCCAAGGGCCGCAAATGGTTCGTCCAAAAGCAACAGTTCGCGCCGCTGCACAAGTACGCGGGCCAGGGCAACCCGGCTTTGCTGTCCTCCGGACAGTTCCGAGGGTTTGCGCGCGCCCATACCATGCAAAGAAACCCGGCCCAGAGCGGACTGAACCTGTGCATCCTCGTCTTCGGACAACCGACCGTTTGGGCGCAGGCCCAGGGCGATGTTTTGTTCAGCCGTCAGATGCGGAAACAGGTTTCCGTCTTGAAACAGCATCGCCATAGGGCGCTTGCCGGGATGCAAGTTGGAAATCTGCTGACCACCCCAAAAGATCTGACCCTTTTTCAGATCCCGAAATCCAGCGATAGTCTCCAACAATGTGGACTTGCCCGCCCCGGAGGGGCCGACAATGGCAATGCTGTTGCCAACCTCGATCTGGATATCGGCGTTTAGGGTGAAATTCCCGTTTTCAATCACGCAGTCGTCAAGCTTCAGCATGCGAGCGCCCTCCTCGGTCCAATAGCCAGAATGCGCCCATGGACAGCAGCAACAGCAGTAATGCCCCGCCGGCAGCCGCCTGCATCTGATAGGCACCCATCAAGCGGTAGATTTGCAAGGGCAGGGTCGCGATCTGCGGATCGGCGAACAGTGCGATCACGCCCAGATCACCCATTGACAGAGCCGCCCCAAGACCAGCGGCGAAACCGATCTGTGGACGCATGCGCGGTAGCAAGATGCGCGTGAAAAACGTCCATTTTGTCATATCCAATGAAAGCGCGAGACGTCCGTGCCTAGCGGTTATGTCGCGCGCCGCGGGGACCAGAATGCGTAAAGCAAAGGGCAGGGCCATCGCGGCATTCACCAAAGCAGTGACAGGCAGAGCCAATGTCGTCGGATTTGCCAAAGGCCGGATCAGGATGAACAGGCCCGTACCGATGACCAGTGGTGATGCCGCCAAACCCAAAATGCCACTGAGTTCCACAAGCCCGTGCCGGCCGCTCGCGACGGCGGTGGCCATGGGCAAAGCAAGCAAAAGCAGGACAGCGGTACTTGCAGCGGCAACAAGGACCGAGATCAACGCGGCACGAAAAACGATTGCGGGCATGTCAAACAACCCGGCAACTCCCGAAATTACGACCGATGCCAAAGGCAGTAGCAAAAAGACGGCCGCTGCGACGATCCAGAATACATCTATCGTCGGCGCACCCCCGTCCCAGCGGCGCAATGCGCGATCAAGGCCTGTTCCAAAACCGTCCCCGCGCGAAAACTTCAGCGCCACTAAAGCGGTCGCAGCTGTCAGGGCAAGTTGCAGGGCGGATAACAGGGCGGCGCGGCCCAGGTCGAAATCGTAGGTGAAGGCCTGATAGATCGCCAGTTCGATCGTTGTAGCCCGTGGTCCTCCGCCCAAGGTGAGGGCGACGGCGAAGCTGGTCAGGCAAATGGCGAAGATTACTGCAAGAACCCCGGGCAGGGTCCGTTTCAGCATGGGCATCTCGATCAGTCGAAACATGGCCATGCCGTTGCATCCCAGTTGTGCGGCCAGGCGAAACCGTTCTGCCGGAATTTCCTGCCAGGCTTGCAACACAAGGCGTGTGGCCAGAGGCAGATTGAAGAACACATGCGCCAATACGACGCCATGCAAGCCGTAGATGCGTATGGGCGGCAGGCCGAAAATGCCAAGGATGTCCGAGATCCATCCCGACCGGCCAAAGACTTGCAGCAGACCCAGAATGGCAACGATGACCGGCAGGATGAAGGGCGCGCCCAAAAGCGCAATTAAAGCCCGTCGGCCGGGGAACCTCCGACGTGCCAAAGCCCGCGCAACCGGCACGGCCAACACCACGCTGAACAATGCGGACAGTGTGGCTTGGGTCAGCGTGAACCGCAGCGCAGCCCAGTCGGCGGGAGTGAACCCGCCGCTGGTTTCAGCACGCAGTGCAACCGCCGCAAGAGTGCCCAGGATCAGCGCGGCGACCAGAGCTGCCGCACCGATACCGGGCCATAGGCTTACTGGCTGAGCGCGTTCTGCCATTCTGCCAGGGCCTGATCCCGCACGGCGGCGGCTTCATCGGGAGAGAACAGCAGCGACTTTGCCGGCACTGTCAGGGTGTCAAACCCTTTAGGCAAACCTTCTGCCGGGGTTACGGCCGGGTACATCCAGTTGGTTGTCGGAATAATTTGCTGGAACGCATCCGAGACCATGTACTGCAAAAACTGATCCGCCAGTTCGGCCTGATCCGTCGCGGCCAGCTTTGCCGCAACCTCAACTTGCAGATAGTTGCCCTCGTCAAAAGCGGACGCGGCCTTGCTGCCGTCATCCTCGGCGATCAGGTGATAGGCCGGAGATGTGGTGTAACTGAGAACCATGTCCGACTCGCCCTCAAGGAACAGGCCGTATGCCTCGGACCAACCTTTGGTGACGGTCACGATGTTGTCGGAAAGACCTGCCCAGATTTCGGGTGCTTCGTCACCATAAGCCGCTTTGACCCACATCAGCAGACCCAGACCTGGTGTGGACGAGCGAGGGTCCTGGATGATGATCTTGGTGTTGCTGTCCGCCAGTTCCCGGAAGTTTGCAGGCGCTGTCGCATCCGCTTTGTGAACGAAGGCGAAGTAGCCCCAGTCATACGGTGTGAACGTGTCATCGGTCCATTCGATCGGCAGCGCGAAGTCGGCAGAGACGGAATTGGGCGCAAACAGGCCGGTTTCCCGGGCCGCTGCAATCAGGTTGGTATCCAGACCAAGCACGACGTCGGCGTCAGAGTTTTCACCCTCAAGCCGGACACGCGACAAAAGTGCGGCACCATCTTCGACGCCCACGAGGTTCAGCTCGCAGTCGCAGGTTGCCTCAAAGGCTTCTTTGACCTGCGGGCCGGGGCCCCAATCGGATACAAAGCTGTCATAGGTGTAAACGGTTAGCTGAGGCTTGTCGGCAGCGATGGCCGTAGTTGCACTCAGAAGTCCCGCAGCAATTAGCAGATGTTTCATGTCATCCTCCATTGCGGCGAGAGGGCAAGGATGGATGAAACCGAAACCCTTCCCTCCGCCGGTTCTAGCCGGTTCAGGTTCTACGGGTTCGCTTGATAAGCATCTCAGCGCGGCAGGCCGTGCTCCCCGAGGTGAGGCCGTCACTAGGGGGGATTGGCTAGAAAGACAACCAAATTCGGTGCCTCAGCGCGGTGCGTGTCACATGCGGGCAAGTAAACCTGTCCGGAGTCGGACGCCCTTTGAACCTGTAATACGTTTGGTTCAAAGGGCCATAGGTCAGAAGTAACGCAGCCAAATATAGACGTTCGCGATCATCAGGGTGAGGATCATGATCGGGAATGCAATTTTGGCGAAGGCGATGAAGCCGATGGGCTGCTTGGCCTTTTCCGCAAAAGCAGCCACCGTAAGGTTGGCGCTTGCCCCCAACAGTGTACCGTTGCCGCCCAGACAGGCCCCAAGCGCCAGCGACCACCAAAGGGGTTCAATCGCGTCCTTGCCGCCGAACGTGTCTGCGGTGGACTCGATCAGAGGGATCATCGTTGCCACGAAAGGAATGTTGTCGAGGATTGCGGACAAAATGCCGGAGGCCCAAAAGATGAAGAACGCGGTCCACATCATGTCGCCTTGGGTCAGCTCCAGCACTTTCTCACCGAAGAATGCCAGCAGTCCAACATGTTCGACACCGGCAACGATGACGAACAGCCCACCGAAGAAAAAGATTGTGACCCATTCAACTTCGCCAAAGATGTGGTGAACCGACTCCGACTGTTCTTCACCGCTTTGGTGGCCATAGGCCAGCAGCATCAACAGGCCCGCACCGGCCAACGCTGACGTACCCGGCTGAATGCCGTAGCTGTGCCCCAGCGTGAACCCCAGCAAAACCAGAGCCAAAACGGCCAGAGACTTGATCATCAAGACTACATCAGTAACCGCTTCGGATTCGTTGAACCCCATAATCCGATCGCTGGCCGATTTCGGAATGCGGGCCAGTTCCTTGCGGTTCATAAGGTAAATAATGCCGGTCAGGACAACCAGACATATGGCCGAGATAGGCGCCAGGTTCACCACGAAATCGTTGAAGCTAAGCCCTGCGGCCGAGCCAATGATGATGTTGGGTGGGTCACCGATCAGCGTCGCTGTTCCGCCCACGTTCGAGGCCAGGATCTCGGCGACAAAGAACGGGAACACACGCGTTTCCAGGGCTTCAGTGATCAGCAGCGTAATCGGGGCGATCAGCAAAACGGTCGTCACGTTGTCCAGCAGGGCCGAGAACACCGCCGTAATCAGCGTCAGCATGATGAGGATGCCGGTTGGATTGGCTTTCACCGCTTTTGCGGCCTTGATCGCTACGTATTGGAACAATCCGCATTTGCTGGTGATCCCCACGATGACCATCATGCCGATAAGCAGTGCCAGAGTGTTGGCGTCCACACCCGCCACGGCCTGTTCCTGATTGATGATGCCAAACAGGACCATCAGGGACGCGCCCAGCATCGTCAGAATGGCGCGGTTAACCTTTTCGGTGATCAGGACCGCATACACCAAAATCAGAATTCCGGTCGCGATCCAAAGCGGATCAATGCCCAATAGTTGTGGAACAGAGAGAGCGGCCTCTCCGTGTGACGTCGAATGCGTAGCCAAGGTTTTAGTCCGGTTTGTATAGGGTTAGCTGAGTGCGCGATCCAAAAGCGAGTTGGCGCTTACGGTGCCAACGAAACGGTTGGTTTCGGGCTCAACAAGGATCACGTGCCGTTTGAATTTGTAGATCAGGAAGATACCTTCCATCACCGGCGTATCAGGTGCAGCGACAGGGATGTTCGAGGGCCTCGACATGTTGTCGCGAACCTTTTCGGTCTTCAGCCGCTCCATCTGTTGTTCGAAATCATCCCGCGTCAGATTCATGAAGCTGAGCGAGTCGATCGCGACGCGCGACGCATCATCATTTAGACCGATTGTAGCCGCCTTCGGCAGAATCAGTTTCAGCAGCGTCGGGGCGGTAAAGACGCCAACATAAGTCCCGTCTTCGGCCACGACAGGCAGAAACCGTGCCCGGCTGCCCCTGATGATGTTGAAAGCCGTGGCGATGCTTTCATCCGGCAGAATGGTCTTTTGTACCTCAGGCGGCACCATCACGTCATAGCAGGTTAGGCCCATGCTTTTCCTCTGACTTCACGCGGCTATCGGGTGAAACGCCATCCAACAGCCACAGGGCACGCCCTTTTCGGCTTGTTAAAGCGTGTCAGGGCGAATCAAAATTTGTTGATGTGCACTGATTCCATTGCCGGGCGGAATTGACCAGCCCGGTAATGAAATTAAGTTGTTATCCTTCCGTTATTCGCGATGCAGGCCAATAACGGAAGGTTGGTTTCAGCTTGGGTTTGCGTCAGAGGCGTTTTGTGCCTCAGCTTTCGTTTCCGAAATAACCGGGGCTGCCTTCGAGGCGAGGAAAGCCGTAGTCCCTCAAAGGCGCAGGTCAGCTGTAATTCGGTGCGCGTTTTTGCAGTTTGGCCGCAACGCTTTCGGCGAAATCCGGGGATTGTAGCTGCGCGGCAAAGATCTTGATTTCTGCGGCCATGTGTCCGGCCACTTCGTCACGCTGATTGCGGATCAGGACCTTGGACTGCTTGAGCGCCACTGGGGATGAGGCTGCAATGGCTTTTGCGATCTCCTGGACTTCGCTCATCAACTCACCGTCGGCAAAGACGCGCGCGACCAACCCGTGGTTCAGGGCCTCGGATGCCGTCAGAACCCGCCCCGCCAGCAAGACGTCATTGGCGACAGCCATGCCGAGGGACGCAGGCAGCAACATCGAAGAACCGGCCTCGGGCACCAGACCCAGTTGGACAAATGGAGCGCTGAATGAAGCGCTGTTCGCGGAATAGACCAGATCGCAGTGCAGCAGCATGGTCAGGCCAACACCAATTGCAGAACCGTTGACTGCGGCGATCAGGGGTTTCGGACAATCCCGGATCGCATTCAGGAACCGAATAATCGGATTTTCAACGTCACCCGCCGGAAGGCCCCCTGTCATAAAGTCCTGCAGGTCATTCCCGGCTGTGAACATATCGCCTTCACCAGTGATGACCAGCGCCCGGGCATGATCAGTTTGACCGTATTCTTCGATGGCTTCAGCTATCGCAGTATACATGGCAAAAGTGATCGCGTTTTTCTTGTCTGTGCGAGAAATCGTGACTGTGGTGACGCGATCCTGAGTGCTGACGATGATATGTTCGCTCATGGCGTTATTCCTTGGATGTCCGGCGGAATTTGTGCCGCGTCGGCTGTGGGTTTCCTGCATGTGGGCAAGTTCGTATGCGGGCAAATAGCCTGCGTCAACAAATCAGGGCGGTTACCTCACGTCGCCGGGCGAGTGTGCCAGATTGATCCCCACCGCTGAATTCAGTGGTGCCTTAACTTTGCAGCGCAGCCACGACTTTTTTTACATCTGGAGGAGATCTACGTCTTTTTGCGTAAGCTATCCGGTAATCCTGCCGCAAAGGGATCGGCGACATGCTCATCCTGGTGAGGGTCTCCGACTTTAAATCCATCGCCGTCATTTCTACTGAACCAGCGCCCTCAGGAACGGGCGCTTTCCGCCGGGCAATCCGTTTCTGGTCAGAGCTTTTGAAATTCTTATGCTCCCCAAAAAGGCTATCCATTGATAAAACCCTGTTTCAAGCCCTGCTTAGGATAACAGGAAGGGAGGGTCGAAGATGCGTGATGTCATAAACTTGGATTTGTATCCGCTGGACCAGCCGGGCAGCATGGCCTGGCACAGCCTGATCGAACGCTGCAAAGCCGATCTTTCTGAGAATGGACTTTTCAACCTGCCTGGCTTTGTTCGCGACAGTGCGCTGGAATCGGCGGTGTCTGAGCTGCAACCGGTTTTCGCTGAAGAGGCTTTTGTCCATGCACGGCGGCACAACATCTATTTCAGGACGTCTATCGAGGGCCTCGGTAGCAACCATCCTGCCCTGACCCAACTTGAAACGTCTAACAGGACGATTTGCGCCGATCAGTTGGGGCAGGCCTTTGTCATCCGCCTGTATGAATGGCCGCCATTTGCGAAGTTTCTGGCCGCGGTCATGGAAAAGCCTAAGCTTTTTGTCATGGATGATCCGCTGGCCCGCGTGAATGTAATGGCTTACTCAGCCGGGCAGGCCCTGAACTGGCATTTCGACAGGTCCGAATTCACCACAACGCTGCTGTTGCAAGCGCCGTTGGCGGGCGTTGAATTCGAGTACGAAAAGGACCTGCGTAGTGATGACAACCCTAATTATGACGGGGTGGCTGAATTGCTGGAAGGTCGGCGCAAGCCCACACTCATGAAACTGCAACCGGGGACTTTGAACATCTTCAAAGGCAAAAACACGGCGCACCGCGTTTCGCCTGTTCAAGGCGACCGCGACCGCATGATCGCCGTGTTTTCCTTTTATGATCGGCCAAATGTTCAGTTCACAGACGAAGAACGCATCGGGTTTTACGGGCGCGCGTCGTGATCTGAGATGGCACATGCCTGACCCTAGCCAGTGTCAGAATCGTTAATCCGGACAGCGCTAAAGCCTCTGACTGCGTCGTTCTGATGGGAACTCAATAAGACATCTGGGTGCGTTCCCAAACGGGCGAATACCCCGGGCACTGAAACGCAAAAAAAGCAAGTGTCCGAGATGCTTTGGTGTCCCCGGCTATGTTCAGCCCGTTCTGGGTTTTCATGCCAAAACGGGCTGCCCGGTCAGGTCATAGACATTCCGCCAAAGTTTTTGCGATGCTCCGGATCATTTGCGGGTACAGTTCGGCCCCAGGTTCAAGATCAGAACCTAGCGGATCTATCACACCGGTATTCGCTTCGGTTCTGTCCAAGACGGTGGCGACGATGCCGGGGTTGAATTGCGGCTCTGACAGAACACAATTGATCCCTTCTTCACGAATGCGCACCTGAATTTCTGAAATCCGCGCCGGACTTGGATCCGACGCATCGCTGAGCGAAATCGCACCCGACGCGGGGATGTCGAAGGCGTTCTCGAAGTACTGATAGGCATCGTGGAACACGATGAAGTTGCTTCCGCGTACAGGTTCCAGAGTTGCACTTACTTCAGCAGAGAGGGCTGCCATCTCTTCGCGCGCAGCCGCCGCGTTTGCGAAATATGCACCCGCATTGTCCGGGTCCGCAGCGGAAAGCTGAGCGGCAATCACGTTCAGCCAGGTGTCGGCGTTTTTGGGCGAAAGCCAGGCATGCGGATCATGATCGCCGTGCGCGTGGTCATGGTGGTCGTCGTGTTCTGCATGATCCTCGTGATCGTGGTCATCGCCCTCGGCATGCTCTTCGTGGTCATGATCGTCATGGTCTTTGTCGTCGGCATGATCCTCGTGACCATGATCGTCATGTTCCTCCTCTTCGGCGTGATCTTCATCGTCATGATCGTGCGCCTCAAACAGCGCATCCTCGCGGAAATCCAGAAGGACGGTGCCATCCACTTCCAGCAGGGGGGTGACTGTCGCGCCGTTGGCCAGGGTCTCTACCGCGCCTTCCATCCATGGGGTCAGGTCCTTCCCCATCCAGAATACCAGATCCGCATTTTGCAGGGCAGCCGCCTCAGAAGGGCGCAGGTTGTATTCATGCGGGGACGCGCCGGTTTGTACGATCAGGTTAGGTGTCCCAACACCTTCCATCACGCGCGCCACCAACGAGTGCACCGGTGCAATATCAACTGCAACATTTGGGACATCGGCCATTGCTGTGCCCCCCATCAACGCAGCCGTGATCGAAACAGGAAGAAGCTTTCTGGACATCAAACCCTCTATGTGATTTTATAACGTTGCGAGTGGCATATATGATATGGAATAACATGACAAGTGAGACGAGACCTGCACCTGCCGAAGACTCCGCCCTTGTCGGATTCCAAAAGCACGACCACGCGCACTGCGTCGAAAGCAGCCTGACCGTTGCCGAGACCCGGTGCAAAGAAGAAGGTTTGCGGCTGACTCCCGTGCGGCGCAAGGTTTTGGAAATGCTGCTGCAGGAACATCGGGCCTTGGGTGCCTATACAATCCTTGATCGATTGCGCGACGAAGGCTTCGGATCGCAGCCGCCGGTGGCTTATCGCGCCCTCGATTTTCTTGTTGAGAACGGGTTTGTCCACAAAATCGAACGGTTGAACGCATTTGTCGCCTGCGCGCATCCCGGGGCAACGCATTCCCCGGCCTTCATGATTTGTAGGAAATGTGATGCCGTGGCCGAAGCACATTCAACACCCGCGAAAGGAGAGCTGGGCGCAGCCGCGCGGGCGGTGGGTTTCGAGATTGAGCGGACCGTTGTAGAAGCCGAAGGCGTTTGCCCCGACTGCACCGAAAAGGCGTAGAAATGAACCTGATTACCGTAGAAGACCTCAGCGTTAGCTATGGGGCCAATACCGTGTTACGGCACATTAACATGGGGGTCGAACCTGGTGAAATCGTGACCATCGTCGGCCCTAACGGTTCGGGTAAGACAAGCCTGCTGCGCGCCATAATCGGTGCAATCAAACCGTCTGCCGGGCGGGTAAAGCGAAAGCTGGGGCTGAGAATTGGTTACGTCCCGCAAAAGCTGCATATCGACCCGACCTTGCCGATCACCGTCGAACGGTTCATGCGGCTGACCCATCGCGCCTCAAAGAAGGATTGCGCGACTGCGTTGGAAACAGCCGGAGTGCCCGATCTGCTCAAGCGCCAGATGTCACAGCTTTCGGGCGGACAATTCCAGCGCGTGCTGCTGGCGCGAGCCTTGATCAACCGGCCCGAAATCCTGTTGCTGGATGAAGCCACGCAAGGGTTGGACCAGCCCGGTTCGGCTGCGTTTTATCGCCAGATCGAAGACGTGCGCCAGGAAACAGGGTGCGCGATCATCATAATAAGCCACGAACTCCACGTGGTGATGAGCGCCTCGGACCGGGTGATCTGCCTGAACGGCCATGTCTGCTGCGAGGGCTCACCTGCGGTCGTGGCCTCGGCCCCCGAATACCGCGCCCTGTTCGGAACCGGAACAGGCGGTGCCCTTGCCCTTTACCGCCATGATCATGATCACAACCACGATCATCATCATGACCATGGAACAGATTCTCAGGAAGCCGCAGAATAATGCTTGATGATTTCATGACCCGGGCCACACTGGCCGGAGTTGGCGTGGCCTTTGCTGCAGCGCCGTTGGGGTGTTTTGTGGTGTGGCGCCGTATGGCCTATTTCGGCGATGCCACAGCGCACGCCGCCATTCTTGGCGTCGCCCTGTCGCTAACGTTTCAGATGTCGATTTTTACAGGCGCGCTGGCCGTCGCCTTGTTGATGGCGCTGACCGTGACACTGTTGGTAGGTCGTGGTTACGCTATGGATACGTTGCTGGGCGTCATGGCGCATTCCGCCTTGGCATTCGGTCTTGTGGCAGTCTCATTCCTCTCCGGTGTCCGGATTGATTTGATGGCCTATCTGTTTGGCGACATTCTGGCCGTTTCCCGTTCGGATCTGGCCGTCATCTGGGGTGGCGCTGCACTGGTCGTAGTTTTGATTGCGTGGCGTTGGTCCCAGTTGTTGACGGCGACGTTGAACGAGGAACTGGCGTATGCCAGCGGGTTCGACCCCAAGCGAGAACAACTGATTTTGACGCTTGCACTGGCCATCACGGTGGCAGTCGCCATCAAGGTCGTGGGCGTTTTGTTGATCGCGGCAATGCTGATAATACCGGCCGCAGCGGCGCGGAGTCTGGCACGGTCACCGGAAACGATGGCTCTGATCGCTGCAGCGATTGGGGCGACATCTGCTGTGGCCGGGTTGCGAGCGGCTTATGTCTTCGACACGCCCGCAGGTCCTTCCATCGTCTGCGTCGCCGCCATTCTGTTTGCCTGTTTTAGCCTGCTTGGATGGCAACGCCATACCAAGCCCTGAAAACCGCCTGGAAACTGCAACCGATGTTAGGCGGGTCGTAAAAATCTCATTTGCCCTGACCGCGCGTCACAAGCTATCGAACAGACGCCCAGGCAACGCTTTGTGACGTGGCAGGTTCAGCGCTTTCAGCAGTCCAAAGACCATCGCTTGATTGGAGGTAATGACGGGTTTGTTCAGCGCGGCCTCAATCCGTTCAATCGCCTCGACCGAGCGCATGTCTGTGCAACTTAGGACGATTGCCTGCGAATCCGGGTGATCGGCCCTACACGCCAGATCGAACACCTCGTCCGGGGTCAGTTCACCTTGCCCATAATTGCCAAGCTCGCGGCCGACATCGGCACATTTGACGGTTTCAATGCCGTTTAGGGCCATGAAATCCATCGCCCGGGCATTGATCTCGCCCAAATAGGGCGATGAAAAGCCGACCTTTGTTGCGCCGACAGCATTGATCCCAGCGATCAACGCCCCTGCAGCGGTCAGCGAAACTGCACCCGAGCCCGCCTTAATCTGCAGGGCCAGCTCTGCATCAAAGGACGGTCCGTGGGTCAGTGTCGCCGAGGTGCAGCCATACAGCACCACATCGGGGCGTATGCCCGAGATCATCCGCAGGTCGTGAGTGATATCCGATGCGCCCAACCCCGCCATCTGATCCGAGCCGGGGATTTCATCCACGTCATATCCGCCCATGCGTTGAAAATGGACTGTGGTGTTGGGCGGCCTCAACAACTCCATATCCGGTTCGAGGTTGGTGTTGGTGAAGGGTACCAGAACACCGATTTTGGCTGCGGTTCGTGTTTCGGTCACTTCTGTGCTCCCTTCAAGGCGGTCAGGCACCGATCCATGACCGGTGCCTCGCAGATAGTGGCGCGCAGGCAGTCGGGTAAGCCGTATCCCCCCATGCCGCGCATCAGAAGGTTGTCGGATTGAAGCGCCGCATCAGCCCGTTGTGCATCCTGCGTTGATTCAAAGCGCAATAGCACAAAGTTTGTATGGCTTTGAGGAACGATTAGGCCCAACGCACGACATTCCACGGCAAACCGTTCACGGATTTCAGTCGTGCGGGCAACCACATTTTGCATATGCTCCTGATCGCGGATCGCGGCAGCGGCTGCTGCTTGTGAAGCGATGGAGATATTGTTCGGGTTGAGCAATTTTCGCAACTCAGCTGCAATCTCGGGCGGGAAGTATCCCCAACCTGCGCGCGCGCCCGCCAGGCCATAGGCCTTGGAAAAGGTGCGCATGATCACGGTGTCCCCTCGATCGGTCAGCGCGAAGATGTCGGCCGGATCATGTATGTGATCGGAAAACTCAGCATAAGCTTGATCGACGACCAGCAGAACATCGGTGGGCAGTTCCCCGCGCAGACGAAGGATTTCGGAATTGGGGATTAGGGTGCCGGTCGGGTTGCCGGGGTTGCAGACAAAGACGATCCGCGTTTCAGGTGACACCGCGGCGATGATATCGTCGACGGATACGGTCAGATCCACTTCACGCGCCTTGACGTAATCGGCCTGAACCTGGGCTGCTGCTGAGGCGACAAACGCATATCCATAATCCGTGCCAAGGACCCGATCACCCCGCCCGGCATAGGCGCGGATCAAACAGCCGATCAGCTCCATCGAGCCCGCTCCGCACAGCACCCGTGCCGGATCAAGTCCATGCACATCTGCAATTTCTGCGCGCAGTTCCAACCATTCCGGATCAGGATACAATTGCAGATCGGCCATTGCGTCACGACCCGCCTTGATGGCAGCGGGGCTTGTGGGAAAGGCGCTTTCGTTCTGGGCCAACGAGATAGTGTTTTCGCCACCAAGGTCGGCCAGCGCATAGGCCGCCATTGCACTTATGTGGGGAACCGGGCGGATCATGATGTGCCCCCATAGGATTTTGCGCCTTCTGCGCTGATCAGACCGCGCTTGAGGTCTAGGGAGATTGCCTGTGGGTCTCGCGCGGCCGGGTCGCCAAAACCACCGCCCCCAGGGGTTTCAAATATAAGGTAGTCGTCAGCTTCAACGCGCAGTTCTCCTTTGCCCGGGATATCACTTTCGCTATCGCGGAAACGAATACGACCAGGTGCGCCGGGTTTTCCACCCATGCGTCCGAGGGCGGGGAATTTGAGGCGCTCAACCGACAGGAAAACGAGAAAGGGTGCACCATTGGCCGAGGTCATCTCGATCCGTTGGCCGAGACCGCCGCGAAACTTGCCTGCACCTCCTGAATCCTGGCGTAGTTCGCGTTTCCAGATTGTGACGGGGGCCACGCTTTCCGTGATCTCGACCTGAGATCCGAACACGCCCGAAGGGTAGGCTGTGGCAGACAAGCCATCCGCGTGTGGCCGAGCGCCGGTGCCGCCATTATGCACAGGTTCAACCGCGAATTCCCGACCTCCATCACGCGCCACTTCGGGTGCGTGCCGCATCGGCAGATCGAACATGCAGGATGCGCCCTCGGCGGGGACCTGAGCTGGCAGGGCCTGATGCAGGCATCCAAGCACCAGATCTGGTGTTACCTGTCCTAGCGTGTGCCGCATTGCCACCGGGGCGGGGCGTTGTGCATTGAGGATGCAGCCTTTTGGGCCGTCCACTGTAAACGGCTCCAACGATCCGGCGTTGTTGGGGATGTCAGACCCGACGATGCAGCGCAGGGCGAAGACTGTATAGGCGGTCGCATAGTTCAACGGCACATTGATACCCTTGCCCGAACAACCCGACGTTCCCGTGAAATCCACATGCATGCCCGTTTTGCTGACCGTTAGGGTGGCGTGCAGTTCCAGTTCTTTTTCATAACCGTCCATCCTCAGAACGTTTCTATAGGTGCCTGTGGGCACTTCAGCGATGGCTTCAAGCGTGCCTCGGCGCGAGGTGTCGATGATGTAGCCGCCCAGTTGATAAAGATCGTCGATTCCGAATTCATCCATCATACCGAGCAGCCGGTTCACGCCCGCTTCGCAGCAAGCGATCAGTGCATATATGTCGCCCTCATTCGCAATGGGCTCGCGGCTGTTGGCGCGGACAATGTCCAAAAGCAAGGCGTTCGGGACACCTTGTTCGACCAGTTTGCAGGGTGGGATCAGCAGGCCCTCATCATAGATATCCGACCCTTCGGGTCCCATTCCAAGGCCGCCCAGATCTACAAGATGCGATGTGCATGAAGTAAAGCCGACGACCTTACCGTTTTTGAAGGCAGGCATCATCAGCAGAAAGTCGTTGAGGTGTCCCGAAGCCAGCCAAGGATCATTGGTCATGTAGATATCGCCGGGCTTCATGTTCTGAACCGGGAAATGACCGCGCAGATGCATCACGGCTTCGGCCATCGTGTTGATGTGTCCGGGCGTTCCGGTAACCGCCTGTGCCAGCATCCGACCCCCGGCGTCAAAGATCCCGGCTGAGATGTCTCCGCATTCGCGCACAATGGGTGAGAATGCGGCGCGGATCAGGGTCTGACCTTGTTCTTCGACGACGGCAAGCAGGCGGTTCCACATGACTTGCAGGCGGGCGGGGGAATGATCGGCAGTCATCATACACCTCCTTTCGGATCTTGGATAAGGATGAGGTTTCCAATGGCATCCACATGCGCCGAGAAGTCTGATGAGACCAAAGTCGTCGTCTGCGGTTCCGTGATCAGCACCGGGCCGCAAACCCGGTCGCCGGGGCTCAGACTGTCGCGTGGCACAAAACCAGCCTGCTTTATCTGACTATCTACATCGCAGGTGATGGGGCGGGTTTGGGCTGGTGTGATAGTTGTCAGAACTGGCGTTTCCGGCAAATCTGGAACATCCGCATCTGGGGTTGCGACGCGGACCGCCCAGTTCAGGATCTCGATTTGCATCCCGGGCACGGGACGCGAGAATTGTTTACGGTATTCCGCCTCGAACGCATCGGTCAGCGGTTTTATGTCTTCGAATGTTAGGTCGCGATCGGGCAGGGCAATCTCGATCTCGTGGCCCTGACCATTGTAGCGCATGAAAGCCGTGCGTTGGGTTTCGGTGAGTGCATCACCCGCGCCTTGGGCAACCACCCGGCTTGCCTCGTCGATCATGTCGGAAAACAGGGCATTGACCCGCTCCAGATCCAGGTATTCAAGTAGAGAATAACTTGATCTGACGATCTCAAAACTGACCGGAGCAAACAGGAACCCCACCGCGGATCCAACACCTGGATTGGGCGGGATCACGATGCGACGGACCCCGGCGGATCGGGCCACACGGCTTGCATGCAGGGGGCCGTTGCCGCCGAAAGCGATCATTGTGCGCGAACCGAGGTCCTTGCCCGACTCCACCGCATGCATTCGGCCCGCACTGGCCATGCTTTCATCGACGATGCGACTGACGCCGTCCGCTGCCGCAGTGCCGTTCGTGCCCAGACGCGCGGCGATGACCCGGTTCAGCGCAGCTTCAGACGCTTCGGGGGCGATCTTGATAAACCCTTCGGCAAATGTGTCCGGCACAATATAGCCCAAGGTAATGTCGCTGTCGGTCACGGTTGGCTCTGTGCCGCCCCGCCCAAAAGCTACCGGACCGGGTTCTGATCCGGCCGATTTTGGACCCACAGTCAACCGACCCAGACGGTCAACCCCGGCGATTGAGCCGCCGCCCGCGCCAATCTCGATCATTTCGACCACAGGGATACGTACAGGCATGCCCGACCCCTTGATGAACCGCGCGGCCCGCGCGATTTCGAATTGGCGCGAGGTTTGAGGCCTTGCATTGTCAATCAGGCAGAGCTTCGCAGTCGTCCCGCCCATGTCGAAAGATAAAACCTCGTCAATCCCAGCCCGCGCTGCGATCCGTGCGGCCAAAATTGCTCCGCCCGCCGGGCCGCTTTCGACCAGCCGGATCGGAAAGCGTGAGGCCGTCTGAACGGTGCACATTCCGCCACTGGCCGTCATCATCAGGATCGGACAGGTCACGCCTTCTGTCTGGAACCGTGAGGCAAAGCGCGCCAGATAGCTTTCCATTAGTGGCTGGATGTAGGCATTGGCGACCGTGGTACAAAGCCGGTCGAACTCGCGCGCCTCGGGGCTGACATCAGAGGAAATTGAAACTGTCAGGCTGGGGCGTTTTTCCGCGAGAATGTCGCGCAACCTGCGTTCGTGCGACGGGTTGGCGTAGGCATGCATCAAACAGATTGCGACCGCTTCTGCACCGGTGGCATCCAGTTCGGCCAACAGCGCGTCTATCGAACTGGCGTCCAGCGGGATCAGCACATTCCCATCGGCAGCCATTCTTTCGCGAATGGTCAGCGCCCGTTCGCGTGGGACCAGCAGGGCCGGCTTTTCCAGGTTGATGTCATATTGCGCATATCGCCGCTCATACGCGATTTCCAGAATGTCGCGAAACCCTTCAGTCGTCACGGTTGCCACAACGGCGCCTCGACGTTCGATCAATGCGTTGGTCGCCAGTGTCGTTCCGTGGATGAAACCTGTCACCTCATTCAACGACCGGCCGGATTCCGCCATGACACGTCTTGCGCCCTCCATCGCGCCATCTGCGGGATTTTTGTGCGTCGTGAGCGTCTTGGTCGAAGCCAATATGGTCTCATCGCCCGAGACGAGTACCGTATCGGTAAAGGTGCCGCCGATATCAATGGCCAGGCGTAAGGTTTGAGATGTCATGAGAGTGTCCGAATTGTCCGTTGTCTGGGCAGATGGCAAAAGGCGCAGAGCGCCTGCCATCATCCACTCACGACGAGGTCACAACCGGTTGCGCGGCGATCCAGAGGGTTAGGACTACAAAGCGTTGTCATATACGCAGTTTGACACGCCCAAGACGTGTCGCAAGTTGGTTTGCGACCAAATCGCCCGGAAGCGACAGAGATGTGCGACTTGATTGCCTAAGCGTTTGTGCATCAACAATCCTGAGCGGTTGATGGTTCGCTCAGGATTTCTTGGAGAGAGCAGCCCTGACCAAAACGCCATCCATGATAAGCGCCTTCAGGCTGGTCCGGATTTCACTTTCCGGGAACTTTCCGATGCTCCAATGCCGGAGAGACCAGACATTACAAAGGAAATACAGATAATTGGCCATCAGCTCTGTGTTCATGGGGCGGAACACATTCTGCTCGACCCCTTTGTCCAGAATGCCTTTCCAGCGGCCCATGAACTCACGCTCCATATCAAATACGCGCGCGCGGTTCTCGGCAGACATGGACCGCGTTTCCGAATAGACCAAATTGATATAGCGGCGGTTTTCGCCAATGTAGTCGATGTACCGGTCAACCGCTTTTTCAAGGTTTTGATCGGCGGGGCCGGTGAACAGTTCTCCGGTATCGAAAAAGTCGATGATGTCCTGCATGCACATCGTAGTGATCAAGTGCAGTATGTCATCTTTGTCCTTGATGTACTTGTACATCAGCGGAACCGACAGCCCGGATGTTTTGGCAATCTCGCGCATCGATGCATTGCCGAACCCATGCTTGGCAATCACCTTGCATGCGCCTTCAAAGATCTGCCGCCGCCGTTCCTCGGCGGTGTCGGACAGGGCGCGGGGCGGCTTTTCAGTCTGAGTGGATTTCGGCGTTTCCGCCAGTTGCGCATCGACTGAGAACGTGCAGGTCACTTCCATCAGCGTGGCGGCTTCACCGGGATTGTGTCCGGCCTGAACGATCGAGACACGGTATGTGGTCAGCGGCGAATCTTCTGGCGACATGCGGATGGCCTGAGCCTCGATTTGCCCCTGTCCCGCAGTTGCCAGATTCGTGGCCGAGGTGTTGACCAGTGTTGGATGCAAAGTGTCTCCGAGGCGTTTGAGTTCCTCGCGCGCAGCATCAATCGCCAACGCAACGCACACGCCATCTAGCTGCGATTTATTAATAAATTCATCAACTTGCGCAGCAGAATACAAAAACACGTGGCTTGCCTCCATAGGACCCTACCTGAGGGCAACATGTTGAAATCCCTATCTCTTGTCCAGTTGGAAATCGTCGCAGTGTCATTGCGACGTAGGGAAAATCAATTCGGGGCTTGACGAAATTGCCGGCTGTATGGGATTGTTAGTGAACGTTCAATCACACGCCAGGGGACGCCTGTATGAAGTTCAAGATTCTCGCCATTCCATTCGCACGCCAGCATGGCGAGGATACTCAGCTTGCCGGACGTGACCCTGCTCGGTTCAACAAGATGATGCACACGATGCGTGATCAGATGGTCCTTGCCGAAGAGCTGGGCTATGACGGCTTCTGCCTGACTGAGCACCACATGCAGGTCGAAGGCGTTGAATGCACCACGAACCCGCTGTTCTGGAACATGTACATCGCCCAGCACACCAAGAACTTCAAAGTTGGTCAGTTGGGGATGAACCTGACCGCGATGAACCCGATCAAGACAGCCGAAGACATCGCCATGCTGGACCATATGACCGGCGGCCGCGTCTTCGCAGGGTTCTCGCGCGGGAACACGCCGCGCTGGACGGCGACCATGGGGCAGCACCTGGACATCACCTCGGCTGAATCCGACAAGTCCGAGGCCGACCAGCGCAACCGTCGCGCGCTGTACGAAAACTGGCGTCTGATCAAGTCGCTGTGGACGGACGACCTGACCGAACATCAGGGCGAATTCTGGAATTTCCCGTCGAATGTCGAGTGGGAGTTCAATCCAACCAAACTCTGGGGTGGTGACAGCCCGGTTGATAGCAACAAGATCCTGCGCAAATCGGGCATCGTGCCTCGTCCGCTGCAAAAGCCGCACCCAAAAGTATATGCGCCGTTCTCGTATTCGATGGAAACTGCCAAGTTCTGGGCTTCGGAAGGGGCCAAGATGGTGTCCTTCGTGACCGCCGACAAAGAAGAATTCATGCCGGTGATTCTTGAGAACTGCCTGAAGGCTGCGCATGAAAACGGGCTGCCTCAAACCACCAACAACGACGTCCTGGCTCTGGGTGCGCATCTGATGATGGGCAAGACTCCGGCCAAGACCAAACAGTACCGCGAAATGTTCGACAACCTGTGGTTCTCGGCCTACGACGCGCCGCCCTATCACGTCCCACTGGGCCGCGTCTGGGACGGCTCGCGTCAACAGGTTCTGGACCAGGTCGGTGAACTGGCCGTGCGCTATCAGATCGACGAATTCTTTGTCTGGCACCACGTGAACTACTTTGGCGACGAGATCGAGCAGGAAGCTCTGATCGAATTTGCCGAAGGCGTCATCAAGCCTCTGAACGGATAAGGGGAAGACCGTGTTCGATCTGCATGAAGTTTATCAGCTGTCGCCCATCGAAGAGATCATTACGGATTGCGAACAAGGCCGTATGGTAATTCTTGTCGACGATGAAAACCGCGAGAATGAGGGCGATCTGGTGATCCCCGCCGCCTGCGCGGATGCGGCCGCGGTAAATTTCATGGCACGCTTTGGTCGGGGTTTGATCTGCATGGCCATTCCGCCCGAACGGGCCGAGCAGTTCAGTCTTGGACCGATGACAGCGTTGAACACGGATCCACATCATACGGCGTTCACCATTTCGGTGGATGCGAAAGAAGGCACGACCACCGGCATTTCCGCCAGCGACCGGGCGCGGACCATTGCACTTTTGGCATCCGACAGCGGCTCTTCGGTCGATCTGGTTTCGCCCGGGCATCTGTTTCCATTGGTGGCGAGACCGCACGGTGTGCTGGAACGCGAAGGCCACACCGAAGCCGCAGTTGATCTGGCCCGCCTGTCCGGGCAGGGGGATGCCGGCGTGATCTGCGAAATCATGAATAATGACGGTGAAATGGCGCGCCTGCCGGATCTGCTGGAATTTGGGGCCCGGCACGGCCTTAAGGTCGGCACGATCGAAGACCTCAAACGGTATCGTCAGGACCTGCTTGCAGACAAGGCCGCCTGACAGCCAACACCACCTGCGTTTCAAGACACTCATGACCGAGGATATCCTATGACCGCATTCGCCGAGATCGAAACCCTGATGCAAGCGTATATCGAAAACCTGCATGACGGAGACATCAGCAAGACCGACCAGATGTTTCTGCCAGAATGTGATCTTTGCTGCGCCAACGAGGATGGCAGCTATGTCCACATGACGCTTGAGAAGTACAAAGAGGTCATCGGCGGTCGCGAAAGCCCAAAATCCAAAGGCTATCCGGTCTATGGTCACACGATCTCGATCGATCAATCAGGGCCAAACACGGCCTTTGTCAAGATCGACTGCGCCGTGCAGCCGCGATACTTCATCGACTACCTATCGCTGGTCCGCACCGGCGAGGGCTGGAAGATTGCGGCCAAGGTCTATTACGTCCAGCGCACCGAAGACTGATCCCCTTTATCTGATCGAGCCCCCGAATGACCGCCCCCTATTCCCAACTTTCGGCGCGTGCCATGGTGCAGGCCTTTGCTCGGCTGGAACTGTCTCCGGTCGAGGTCACGCAGGCAGCGCTGGCCCGTATTGAGTCGGTTAATCCTAGGATCAATGCGATTTACCACGTGGATGCCGAGGGCGCGCTTGAAGCCGCATGGGCGTCCGAGAAACGTTGGCACGACAACATACCAATGGGGCCGCTGGATGGCGTGCCGACAACAGTCAAGGACGCAATGGATTGCATCGGTATGCCCGCATATCGCGGCTCGGCGGCGGGTGAGGCATCGGTCAGCACAACCGATCATCCCACGGTAGCACGCATGCGTGAGGCCGGTTCCGTGATCCTGGGCAAGAATACCATGTGTGATTATGGCATTCTTGCAGGCGGAGTGAGCTCAAAGCACGGAGTTACCCGCAATCCATGGGATGTATCGCGCACAACAGGCGCATCATCTTCGGGCACGTCGGCCAGTGTTGCCGCCGGGATCGAGCCGGTTTCGATTGGCACCGACATCGTGGGATCCATTCGCCTGCCGGCCTCGTATTGCGGCCTGGCCGGGCTGAAACCCAGCCAGGGGCGTGTGCCCTATTACGTCTGCAACAGCCCGGCGATCACAGCGGGGCCGTTGGCCCGCAATTTTGGCGACGTCGCGCTGCATATGAATGTTCTGACCGGAGAGGATACGCGCGATTTCGCGGCTTTGGCGCGGGACGGCGTGAACTATGTCTCGCGCCTGACGCGCGGCGACCGCAAAGGCATGTCGGTTCTAGTTATCCCAGAGCTGGGCTTGGGCGAACCGGTGGCGGAAGATGTTCAGGCAGCGCTGGAACGGACGGCGCAAGTTCTGCGGGATATGGGTGTTCAGATCACCTATCTTGAAACCGCACCGTTCAGCCGAACAGACTGGGAACCCGCCGAGGCGTTCTATAAAATACGTACCCTGTCCGAACTGATGCGCCAACCCGATGCCGAACAGGCGAAAACGCCCTATATTCGCGATTGGACCAACGATGCTCGCGTTTTGTCTGCTGTTGAGCATCAGCGAAATTTCGACCACACACAGGCGTTGCGCGAACGTGCGTTGGCGCTGATTGACGGCCATGATTTTGTCCTGCTGCCATCGACACCGGACACAGCCTTTGCTGCCGAACTGCCAGGATCAGACCCCGATAAGCCGTTCGAAAGCTGGGCTAATACCTTCCTGTTCAACCTCACTGAGCAACCGGCATCCAGTATTCCGGTCGGACCAGACCGCAACGGGCTACCGATCGGTATGCAACTGGTCGGACGCCGCTTTGACGATCTGGGCGTTTTGCAAATGTCGTGGCGGATCGAACAGGACATCGGGGAAATGCCGCCTGCGCCTCTGTGACGGACGCAGATGCAGAGAACCACATTGAGAGGCAAAATAATGAGCGCAGAAAAAACGACGATTCCCGGTCAGATCATGACGATGCCACTGACGGTGACCAGCATTTTCCGTCATGGCATGCGTGCGCATCCCGAGGCGGAGATTGTCTGGCGCAACTCGGACATGACGATTGATCGGTACAGCTTTGCGGATATGGGGCGACGGACCCAACAACTGGCGCACGCTTTGACCGAACTGGGTGTGGGGCCGGGTGACCGCGTCGCGACGCTGGCCTGGAACAACAATCGGCATCTGGAACTCTATTATGCATTGGCTTGCATCGGTGCGATTTGCCACACGATCAATCCGCGCCTGCATCCCGATCAGATCGCGTTTATTATCAACGACGCCGAAGACACGCATATGTTCTTCGACACGACTTTTGCGCCGCTGATCGATGCTGTCTCGGCCCGCTGCCCCAGCGTTCAGGCCTGGTTCAGTCTGACTGGCCCGGACCAGGTGCCGCAGATGAACACCCCGGTCAGTGACTACGAATCCCTTATCGCGGGCAAGCCCGAGGTTTATGACTGGCCCGAACTGGATGAGAACGCGGCCATGGCGCTGTGCTACACATCTGGCACAACTGGCAATCCCAAAGGCGTTTTGTATTCCCATCGCGGGACCGTGTTGCACGCCATGGGCGTGTCCGGTGGCGACTGGCTGGCGCTCAGCTCGCGTGATGCCACTTTGCCCGTGGTGCCGATGTTCCACGCCTGTGCCTGGGGTATTCCCTATGCGGCCCTGATGAACGGCACCAAACTGGTAATGCCCGGACCGGGCATGGATCCGGCCCCCCTGCGCGAACTTATGGACGATGAAGAGGTCACGATGATCTCGGGTGTGCCGACGGTCTGGCTAGGTTTGTTCGAATATCTGGATCAACAGGGCACCACGTTAAAAACAGTCAAACGTGCGATGATGGGAGGTTCAGCAGCACCTCTGTCACTGATCGAGCAGATCGAAAAAGGCCACGGTATCGACGTGGTGCATGGCTGGGGCATGACCGAGCTGAGCCCAGTCGGCACGCTTTCGGTGCCCAAATGGGGCGAGGATAAACTGCCAATCGACGACCGTCTTGCGTTGAAGACCAAACAGGGCCGCGCGCTTTACGGCGTCGAGATGCGTATCGTTAATGACGAAGGCGCGTTGCTGCCACATGACGGCGTCGCCTCTGGCATGTTGCAAGTGCGTGGCCACTGGGTTGCCGAAAGCTATTGGGGTGGGGCCGGTGCCGATGCCTTTACCGAGGACGGTTGGTTCATCACCGGTGATGTGGCGGCGATCGACCCGAAAGGCTATCTGCGCTTGACCGACCGAACCAAGGACGTCGTCAAATCGGGCGGCGAGTGGATTTCCTCGATCGATCTGGAAAACATTGCGATGAGCCACCCGGACATTCTGGAGGCCGCCTGTATCGCCGCCAAGCACCGCAAATGGGATGAGCGCCCGCTGATCGTTGCTGTCAAGCGTGACGGATCAGATGTCAGCCGCGAGGACATTCTGGCACTGTATGACGGTCAGATCGCCAAGTGGTGGACGCCCGACGACGTAGTGTTCCAGGCCGAGCTTCCGCACACCGCGACCGGCAAAGTTTCAAAGCTGCATCTGCGTGAGCAATACGCCGACTACAAGCTGCCCACTGACATCTAATACTTCCTTCAAGGATCAATCTAATGCGTTCTGCTGTAATCGTCTCAACCGCCCGTACTGCAATTGGCAAAGCCTTTCGCGGTGCTTTCAACGACACTCACCCCGCCGTTTATGGTGGCCATGCTGTCGCCGAGGCGGTCAAACGCGCCGGTGTTGACCCGTCCGAAATTGAGGATGTGATCATTGGCAATGCCGTCCCCGAAGGTGCAAATGGCGGCAATCTTGGCCGTCAGGTCGCCATGCGCGCCGGTCTGCCCGTGACCGCATCGGGCCAAACCATCAACCGGTTCTGCTCCTCGGGTCTTGAGGCGCTGACACGCGCCTGCTCGCGGGTCATGGTCGATGGCTGCGATGTGGTTGTCGGTGGCGGTGCCGAAAGCATCTCGCTGGTGATGGGTCGCGATAACACCTATCGCCTGAAAGAGGACTGGATCGCGCAGAACATTCGTGGGTTCTACGATCCGATGATCGCGACCGCCGATACTGTAGCCGAACGCTATGGCATCACCCGCGAGGCGCAGGATGCATTTGCCTTGCAATCGCAGCAGCGCACCGCCGCGGCGCAGGCTGCGGGCAAATTTGACGATGAAATCGTGCCAATCACGGTCACCAAGGCGAACAAGAATAAGGAAACCGGCGAGATCACCTATGAAGAGGTCACGCTGTCGCAGGACGAGTGCAACCGTCCTTCGACCACGCTGGAAAGCCTGCAGGGTCTCACTCCAGTGATGGGTGAGGACAAGTGGATTACGGCCGGTAACGCCTCGCAACTGTCCGACGGTGGCTCGGCGCAGGTTGTGATGGAAGAGAAGCTGGCCGAAAAGCGCGGGCTCGAGCCGTTGGGTCGCTATATGGGTTACGTCGTCGCGGGTTGTGAGCCCGATGAGATGGGGATCGGCCCGGTGTTTGCAGTGCCGAAATTGCTGGAACGCAATGGCCTCAAGATGGATGATATCGGCCTGTGGGAATTGAATGAGGCCTTTGCATCGCAAGCCTTGTATTGCCGTGACAAGCTGGGCATCCCGAATGAGATCCTGAATGTCGATGGCGGTGCGATTTCCGTGGGTCACCCCTATGGCATGTCGGGCACGCGTATGGTTGGTCACGCGCTGATCGAGGGTAAGAAACGCGGTGCGAAGTACATCGTTGCCACCATGTGCATCGGCGGCGGTATGGGTGCTTCTGGTCTGTTCGAGGTTCTCTAAATGACTGCGATCAACAAAGTTGCTGTCATCGGCTCGGGCGTGATGGGGGCAGGCATTGCCGCCCATTTCGCCAATGCCGGTGCCGAAGTCGTTTTGCTGGACATCGTACCAAAGGATGCCGAAGACCGCTCGATGTTGGCTAAAGGTGCCATTGCACGCATGACCAAGGGCCGCGCGCCGCAACTGGCCGATCCGGCCTATGCGGCCCGACTGACAGCGGGCAATCTGGATGATGATCTGGATCAGCTTTCGACCTGTGATTGGGTGGTTGAGGTTGTTCTGGAAGACCTCGCCATCAAACACGCGCTCTATGCGAAAATTGCACCCTACCTTCGCGAGGACGCGCTGCTGAGCTCGAACACCTCGACCATTCCGCTGGCCGATCTGGTCAGCCAGATGGATGAAAGCCTGCGCAAGCGGTTCATCATCGTGCATTTCTTCAACCCGCCGCGCTATATGCGCCTGATTGAGCTTGTGACCGGACCGGACACAGATCCGGCTGCTGCGGAACGTGCGCGTGCGTTCAGCGATGAACGCCTCGGCAAAACCGTCGTGCCCTGCAACGACCGCCCCGGTTTCATCGCCAACCGTCTGGGCGGGCTGTGGATGAACGCCGCTGCCCGCGAGGCTGTGGCGCGTGGCATCACAGTTGAAGAGGCTGATACAGTGCTGGCCCGTCCCTTCGGCGTGCCCGGAACGGGTGTATTCGCGTTGATGGACCTGATCGGTATCGACCTGATGGGCAAATCGCGCCTGTCTATGCGCAATCTGCTTGAGGCTGATGATCCGCAGCAATTCCACACCGACGGTCTGGAGCTGTTCGATCAGATGGCCGCCAAGGGCCTTGCTGGTCGCAAGGTCGGTTCGGGTTTCTATCGCAGATCCAAGGACGAAAATGGCAAACCAGTCGCCGAAGCCGTTGATCTGGCAACGCTAGAGTATCGTGCGCAGGCCAAGGGTCCGGAGTTTGCCAAAAGCTTTGGTGTCGACTTCATTGATCAGGCCGGTGATCGGTTGGCTGGTTTTGCCTGGGCCGTAATGGGGCCGACTTTGTCTTACGCAGCATACTGCGTGCCCGAGATTACCGCCAACCCGGCGGATATCGATGCAGCGATGGAGCTGGGATACAATTGGCGTATGGGCCCATTCAAGCTGATCGACAAGATTGGTGCGGACAAGATTGTGGCTCGCTTGAAGGCCGAGGGTCAGGACGTGCCGCCCTTGCTGGCGCTGGCCGCTGAACGCGGCGGGATTTATTCAGGCCAGGGCCGTGACCGTAAGGTGCTGTTGCCTTCGGGCGAACAGGCGGACGTGCCGCGTGGGCCCGGGGTGATCTTTGCATCTGACCTGACGGATGCTCCGGTGTTCCAGACCGAGGCCATTGTGCTGCGCGATATGGGTGATGGTGTCGCTCTGCTGACGATCACGGCACTTAATGCGGCTTTGGATGATCAGGTGATGACAGGTGTGAGCGAAGCACTGGACGTTGTAGGCCGAGACTTCAAAGCGATGGTCATCGGGTCGGACGGCAACCACTTTTCTGTGGGCGCGAACCTAAAAAAAGCGCTGGATCGTGCTGATGCGGGGGAATTGGATCTGGTCGAAGGGCAACTAGCCATCGGTCAGGCCACGATGCGCAAGATTAAATACGCGCCGTTCCCGGTTGTCTCGGCCGCCGGTGGTCTGGCCCTTGGTGGCGGCTGCGAAATCCTAATGCACTCGGATCGGGTCATGGCCGCTTTGGAAAGCAATATCGGGTTGGTCGAGGCCAATGTTGGCCTGCTGCCTGCGTGGGGCGGAACCACAGCCCTGTTGCTGCTCAAGGCGGCGGAGTTGGGTGATCCGGTCCAAGGGGCCGAGGCTGCGTTCGATGTGATTTCTGTGGCGCTGATGACCGGCTCTGCCCCGATGGCGCAACACGCGGGCTATCTGCGCGCGACGGACGGCGTTGTCATGAACCGCGACCGCCTTCTGGCCGAGGCCAAGGCGGCGGCTCTGGCGCTGGCTGACGGGTACAAACCCGCGCCCAAGGCCGAGATCACACTGGATGCCGCCGCTATCAATGCCGCGCTGGAGCTCAAACTGGCCGCACTGGCCGAGGCTATGCCAGACGCGCCCTACGCGGTCGAGATTGCGCGTGAAACGGCGCACGTACTGGCCGGGGGTGAGGGCGGCGTTCTGGATGAAGAAGCGCTGCACAGGCTGGAAGCCGAAGGCATGATGCGCCTGATCCGAAAGGATAAGACAATCGAACGAATGCGCCACACCATGACGACCGGCAAGCCGCTCAAAAACTGAGGGATCATAGGTATGGACTATCAACTCCCGCAGCGGGACATTACTTTTCTGTTGGACGAGGTTCTTGACCTCGACAAAACGCTGGCACTGCCTGGATATGAGCATTGCGACAAAGATACGTTCTTTGCGGTCGTTGACGCGATCAACGGGTTTGTGCGCGACAATCTGGCAACCTGCAATGAGGCGGGCGATAGCCCGGGTGCGCGGTTGGAAGACGGTCAGGTCCATGCCGCCCCCGGGTTTAGTGATGCCTATAAGGTATTCTGCGAAGACGGCTGGAACGCGCTGGCGCTGGAAGAAGAATATGGTGGCCAACAACTGCCCTTCGTCCTGCATGCCGCCCTGCGTGAAGGGATGGCCGGAACCAATCTGGCTTTTGCCCTGATCCACGAACTGAACTTCGGCGTTGTCGAAGCGCTGATGGCCTATGGATCGGACGAACAAAAGGCGGTCTATTGCCCTCAGCTGACGTCCGGCAACTGGGCCGGAACCATGAACCTGACCGAGCCGCATTGCGGCACCGATCTGGGCCTGATCCGCACCAAGGCCGTGCGAAATGATGACGGATCTTATGCCATCACCGGTAACAAGATCTTCATCACCTGGGGCGACCACGACATGTCGGAAAATGTCGCCCATCTGATCCTAGCGCGGGTCGAGGGCGCTCAGCCCGGACCGCGTGGACTATCACTGTTTTTGGCACCAAAATACATGCTGGATGCGGACAACAACACGACGGACCAGCAAAACACGATCACCATTGCCGGGATCGAGAACAAGATGGGTATCCACGGATCACCCACCTGCGCGATTTCGTTTGAAGACACCAAGGCCTGGATCGTCGGTGACGAGGGTAAAGGCCTGGCCGCGATGTTCGTAATGATGAACGCCGCGCGCCTGTCGGTCGGCTTGCAGGGGTTGGGCGTGGCTGAGGCCGCTGTGCAAACCGCGTCGACATATGCCCACGAACGTCATCAGGGGCGCGCGGACGGGGAACCGTTGAACCCGGACGGTCCTGCGGATCCGCTGATTGCCCATGCGGACGTACGCCGCCGTCTGCTGACCGCCCAGGGCGAAATGGACGCTGCCCGTGCGCTGGCCTATTTTGGAGCGGGCCTGTTGGACGAAGCTCATCGTGCCGCTACGTCCGAGCAGCGCAAAGCGGCAGACGCGCGCCTTTCGCTACTGACGCCGGTCATCAAGTCCTACCTTTCGGACATGGGATCACGAATGGCGAATGAGGCTGTGCAGATGCATGGCGGGCATGGCTTCATCAAGGATTACGGCGTCGAACAGCTGGTGCGTGATGTGCGGATCACTGAAATCTACGAAGGTACCAATGCCGTTCAGGCCCGTGATCTGGTTATGCGTAAGGTGCGCGGCGACAATGGTGCCGCCATCAAGGGTCTGGTGGCCGATATGCTGGACGAGGCGGGCAAACTGGGCGACGACGTCTCTGACTTGAAGAATAACTTGCGCGATGCGGCTTCCCGGCTTGGGCGCTCGACCGATTGGGTGCTGGGCACGGCGCAAGGTGACGTGCTGTCCGGGGCGTGCGACTATCTGGAAATCGTGGCGTTGAGCGTATCGGCCTGGATGTCCGCCCGGATTGCACGGGTGGCCACCGCTGCAGCAGGTTCTCAATCGCCAGAATACTATGCGGATCGGGTGGATGCAGCGCGCGCCTTTATGGCGCGGGCATTGCCCCGCGCTGTCAGCCACGAATTGATCATGCAGGCCGGTGAACCCGGCGTTGTATGTCGGGCTGATCGCTGTCTGTAACTCCTCCTTCTTCACAGACAGCGGTTCTAAAGGGCGTTCTGGAAACAGGGCGCCCTTTTTGCGTTTCTTGACCCAAATCAAGTTCCGCTGAGAGGTCATAGAATAGTATTTAGTTATCGGTCACTAACCTTAGGTAATACCATGAAATCCCATATCCTTGTGCAACCCTACATGCGTTCAAAGGGCGAAGATGTCGTTCTGCCCGGCTCGGACCCGGATCGGTATGAAACGCTGTTGGAGCGGACAACCGAGCAGATGAAGTTTGCCGACGAAAATGGGTATGCCGGGTTTTGCATGACCGAGCATCACTTTCAGGTGGAAGGAATCGAAACCACGACCAACCCGCTTTTGTGGAACATGCACATCGCTGCAAACACCAAGAATCTGATGGTGGGGCAGGTGGGTATGGCGCTGACGGCGCATCACCCGATGCGTCTAGCCGAGGATCTGGCAATGATCGATCACATGTCCGGTGGCCGATTGTTCTGTGGGTTTGTTCGGGGCAACACGCCGCGCTGGCTGAATACACTGGCGCAACATCTTGATATCACAACAACCCAATCTGACCGATCCAAGGAAGATGCCCGAAACCGTCGATTGATGGAGGAAAGTTGGGCCGTGGTCAAAAAGGCCTGGACCAACGAAACCTTCAGTCATCATGGTGAGTTTTGGAACATTCCTTCCGACAACATCACATGGCCCTTCCCCCCGACCGCAAAGTATGGCGGCGAAGGTGCGGTGGACGATAATGGCACGTTGCGCAAAATGGGTATTGTTCCGCGCCCGCGTAAGCGGACCGACGGGCGGGATTTTCCACCGCTTTACGTGCCGTTTTCGTGGTCGATGGAGACAGCGAAGTTCTGGGCCAAGGAAGGCGCCAAGCTGGTGTCATTTGTGTCCAAGGATGAGTTCATGGATATGACGATGCCGATCTATCTGGAAGAAGCGCACCACCATGGCCATACCGATCTGACGGTTGGAAACACTCTGGTTTTGGGCGGGCATTTGACCATCGGATCGACCGACGCGCAGGCCGAACGGCACTATCGCGATTTCGAGGAACTGTTCAATTTCGCCTATAACGCCCCGCCATATCATGTGCCGATGGGTCGGGTCTGGAAAGGCACCGTAGACCAGGTGATTGATCAGGTTGGTGCATTGAAAGAGAAATACGGGACCGAAGAATTCGTAGTCTGGCATCACGTCGGATACTTCACGCAGGATGAAGAGCTTGAGATGCTGGACAACTACGCCAAAGTCATCAAAGCGTTTTCCTGAACCGGGGCAAAAGGGGCCAACAACCCCCAAGCCGCGGTACTAAACTGCGGCTTGGGGAATGCAGGTTTCTATCTGACAGGCGAGGATTGGTTGGCTCTGGTCAATCAACCGCTCAAGGGTAGCCAATCCCGGCGTAGCGCCAACTAGAAGGCCTTGACACAGGCCTTTAAATATCGCTGGTATACTAATGAAAATGTCTGAAGGAAGCACGACGGCCGAACGGTTACTTGGCGTGCTTTTTTTGATCCAAATATGAACCAGAAATCACACGCCAAATGGGGGATCAGATGGCTGACGCACCAAAAGACACGCCGGAACAGGGTCGCACACTAATCCGCAACATCGGTTTGCTTCTGACCGGTGATCTGGACTCGCCTATTGCGGACAGTGATAGCCTTCTCATCGAAGACGGAGAGATTGTGGGCCTTGAGGCCAGCGATGCGGATCGCATCATCGATGCCTCTGGTTGTGCGGTCGCACCGGGCCTGATTGATGGCCATTGCCACCCGGTTTTCGGCGATTGGACCCCACGCCAAAGCCAGATCGGCTGGATCGAAATGAATGTTAACGGCGGCGTCACAAGCTTTATTTCCGCGGGCGAAGTCCATCTGCCCGGTCGCCCCAAGGATGCCGAAGGCGTCAAGGCATTGGCGATGGTGGCACAACGTTGCTATTCAAATTTCCGCCCGTCCGGTGCCAAGGTTTTGGCGGGAGCGCCAGTGCCTGAACTTGATTTTGATCGCGATTTCTATGCGGCAATAAAGGCGGCCGGTATCCGGCATATTGGTGAGATCGGCCTTGGGACAGTAGCCAAAGGCCCCGACGCGGCACGCGTCACTGGCTGGTGTCGGGAATTGGGAATTGAAACCATTATGCATACTGGCGGCCCTTCGATTGCGGGCTCTCACGATGTTCGAGCTGCAGATGTGCTAGAGGCGCAACCGGACGTAGTCAGTCATATCAATGGCGGACCAACCTCAATTTCGCAGGATGAAATCCGAGAGCTTTGCCGTCACGCGAAAGGGGCGCTTGAAGCCGTACACAATGGTAACGAGAAATCGGTACTTGTGACACTGGAAGGCGCTCTGGCCGAAGGACGCCTTGCCGATTTCCTGATTGGAACGGATGCCCCAGCAGGGTCCGGCGTACAGCCGAACGGAATGCTGCGGATGGCAACTCTGTTGGCCAGTATTGGCGGATTGCCTGCCGAACAGGCGTGGTGCTGTGGCACCGGAAACGTGGCAAAGAGACGGGGTCTTGCACAAGGGATCGTGGCACCTGGCCGTCCAGCCGATCTGGTGTTCATGGACCGCCCAGAGGGATCGGACGGTAAGAACGTTTTGGAAGGAATGGCCGTCGGCAACATCCCCGGAGTTGGGGCTGTTATGATTGATGGTAAGATGCGTACCGGACGGTCGCGCTCGACCCCTCCTGCAGCGCGCGTACCTGTACTTTAAAGACACGAGAAACGTAGGTTTGAAGCCTAAACCCGGCCGCCAGATTGGCGGTCGGGCTTAGGGCTTTACCAACAAAACGAACTTGGATTGTCTGCTTCAGACGCTAAATAACCCTTGCCGAGGGTACGTCTTCGGCAGGTTGCGTTTTATCGTATTAGCAAAATCTCAAGCTTTGGGGGCGCAATTGCGCCCCACTTTGATCACTTAAAGCGCAGCTTCGCTGCCCAGAACGGTCGTGAACTCGTTCGAGAACGTGCCGCCGTTGCCATGGGCAATCGCGACATTTACATCGTCGATCTGACGATCGCCACCGTCGCCCCGGATTTGGGTTGCAGCCTCGATCAGACAGAGCAGGCCGTACATGCCGGGGTGTACGCAACTTAACCCGCCGCCATTGGTGTTTACTGGCAGCGAGCCACCAGGTGCGATGTTGCCATCGGCTACAAAGGCCCCCGCCTCACCTTTCTTTACAAAGCCCATGTCCTCGAGGAACAGCAGCGTGTTGATGGTGAAGGCGTCATAAAGTTCGACGACATCCACGTCTTTGGTGGTGACGCCGGCCATCTCGAACGCGCGTTTCGAACTTTCCGCGGCACAGGTTGTGGTCAGCGTGGCAGCCTGGCTGATCTCGCGGTGGGAAATGGCATTGCCGCCCCCAAGGAAATAGGCGGGCTTTTCCTGAAAATCCTTTGCGCGGTCGGCCGAGGTCACGATGATCGCGGCACCGCCATCCGACATCAGGCAGCAATCCAGAACCGCCAGTGGATCGGCAACCATGGGCGAGGACAGATACTCCTCCATCGTCAGGTCATCCTGCATTGTCGCATCGGGGTTCAGCTGAGCCCATTTCCGGGCCGAGATGGCGACATGTCCGAAATGCTCTTTGGGTACGTTGAACTCGTGCATATAGCGTTGCGCGGTGAAGGCATATCCCGGCACCGGCACCATTGGTTCATAGGCGCGTTCCCATTGAGGAGTTTCGATCAACCCATTGAGATCGCGCGCGGATTTCGCGTTCGAGCCGTAGCAGATCAGCACGTTCTTACACAAGCCCGCCTGAATCGCCATGGTCGCTTCGACCAGATAGGACATGAAGGACGATCCGCCCACCATGTCCGAGTTCGCCCAGGTTGGCTTGATGCCCAGATACTCGGCGATCGAGAGGGTGGGGAAGAAGTGGTAGAAGGTGCCGCCACAGACGCCGTCGATCTCGGACAGGTCCATGCCTGCATCGGTCAGCGCGTTCTGTGTGGCTTTGACGATCAGTTCCATTGGTGAGGTGTTGGGCGTTTTGCCCAAACCCCAATAGCCTTTGCCAACGATAGCGGATTTGCCGCGAAGTGCGTGTGCCATGATTGAATTCCTTATTCCGCGGGCTTGAAGAACACGGCGGCTTCGCCGGATTTTGCGTTGGGTCCGAAGTCGGGGGTCATGACAACGGCCTGCACTTTCATACCGATGGTGATCGCTTCGTTGTCCACGTCCACAATGCGGCTGAACATGCGAGGACCTTCGTCCAGATCAATTAGTACGTTGTTGATGTCACCGCCGTATTTCGCCGGACGCCGGATGATGGTCGAGGCAAAGACGGTGCCGCGGCCCGAGGCTTCGACCCATTCCAGATCGTCTGCTCCGGTGGTGGGGGACAGGGCGCGTGGGTAGAAGTTGTATTCACCGGTGGTTTTTGAGCGCTGGATCAGAAATTTTCCAGCGGCCAGACCGGCACGGAACGCCGCGTCGGCCTGAGGGCTGGCCTCGGGAAGAGTAAAGTCAGTCATGTGTCGTCCTTGATGTTCACGCGGCGAAGATCGCCGCAGAATGCGTGGGTTCTGGATTAAGGATGCGGTGCCGCAGCAAACCGGCTTCCGGCAGAATGCGCGCCCGGACATGGGCCGCAGTGGCGCGCAACAATTCGGGCTCGGGGGCATTGTCCGCGGCGGCCTCGAGATCCGCCCAGGCGCGACCAAAATATACCAGCCCGGTCAGCCGCATATAGTCCGAGACCGACGGTCCGATATCCGTATAGCTTTGCATGACTTGGGTTGCGGATTTCCAGGCGTCGATCGCATCGGCCAGCTCGACCGAGCTGGGGCCCGTTGAGGCCAAATCGGCAAAAGCTTGCGCCGCCGCGCCGCCATTTGCGCGGATCGCGCGGCGGGCCACTCCGGTCGCCAGAACGCCGTTGGTGCCTTCGTAAATCGCCATGATGCGGCTGTCGCGCATGATCTGTTCAACGCGGTATTCCTTGCAGAATCCATAGCCGCCGTGGATTTGTACCGCTTGGCTTGAGGCCGCGTTGACTGCGTCGGTCGCAAAGGCCTTGCAGGTCGGAGTAAGGATATCCAGCAACCCCTGATCGGCGCCCAAATCCATATCCACAAAAGTGCGATAGACCATCGCCCGGCATCCCAGCGTATAGGCGTAGATATCCAGCAACATCCGCTGAACGTCACCGTGTTCGGTGATCAGCGCCGTGCCTTCTGATGTCGTTCCCTGGCGCCGACCTGCGGCATGCAAACGCGAACGCTGAAAGGCCACGTCCATCTGGCCCACGGCCTGCAGGGCCACATCCAGGCGCTCGGCATTCATCATGGTGAACATGGCGGCCAGACCTTGGCCTTCATGGCCCAACAATTCGGCCTTTGCGCCGTCGAACGCCATCTGACAAGTGGGTGATGCATGCATCCCCATCTTTTCTTCGATCCGCACGGTCTGAACCCGGTTACGTGTCCCATCGGGTAACACGGCAGGGCAGGCGAACAGGCTGAGACCCCTGACCCCCGGTGCCGCATCCGGGGTGCGCGCGAGCACCAGATGCAAGACGTTGTCGGTATAGTCGTGGTCACCGCCCGAAATGAAGATTTTTGTTCCGCTGAGCACGTAGTCATCACCATCGGGCGTAGCGGTTGTTTTGATCCGACCCAGATCTGACCCCGCATCCGGTTCGGTCAGGCACATCGATGCCATCCATTCACCGGACACCAGCGGCGGCAACAGCCGCGCCTTTTGATCGTCATTGCCCGAGGCATTCAGAGTTCGAATGCAGCCCTGCGCCAGGCTCAGCACCATCTCATAGGAAATACACGCGCCAGCCAGCATGTCCGCCAGAACCGCGCCCAGAATGTGTGGCAGTTCTTGCCCGCCAAATTCTTCAGGCGCACAAAGGCCCGGCCAACCGGCATCGGCATAGCGTTTATAGGCGGCAACCATGCCTGGTGGCATCCGCACCCGGCCATTTTCCAAACGCGCGCCGTGTTCCTCGCCGATCATGTCTAAAGGGGCAATTTCGGTGTTGATGAAGCGGCCTAAGGCTGGGATTACGGCCTCGGCCAGATCGTCGCTCCAATCTGGCAGCCGCTCGGGCCGACCGATATGCTTGAGGACGAATGCAATCTCGGCTTCAGAGGCGGTGTAGTCGATCATGTGGCGGCCTTTCCTGATACGATCACATCCGCGGCTCCATCATACAAGCCAGTGACCGCGTCAGCCCGAAGCTCTAGCGCAAGGCGTTGATTGATATAGCCTTTGTCGGTGATCTCGTTCTTTTCAACTGACGGGGCGTCGTGTTCGATGCGAACGCGCTTCACGCGTGTGGCGCTGCCGGTTTGCCCGGCATTGTATGCAGCCAGCTTTTCAGTGAGAAAGGCGCGTATTGCCGGATCGTCGGCATAGCCAGCCAAAGTGTCGCCCCGTCCGGTCAGGACTTTGCATTCATCTACGTTCAGGAACAGCAGCGCACCAATTTCGGTCCGGTCATGACCGGTAATGACGGCATCCGAGGCAATCGGGCTGAGGGCCTGCAGCAATGCAACGCGTAAGTTGCCGACGGCGACCCAAGTGCCGGTCATCAGTTTGAAATTCTCAGAGATGCGGCCATCGAATACGATGCCCTTTGATGGGTCATCTGGATCTTGCAGGCGTCCCGCGTCGCCAGTCAGGAAGTACCCTTCCTCGTCAAACGCCTCGGCGGTTTTTTCGGCGTTGTTCAGATAACCTGTTGTCACATGCGGTCCGCGGACCCGCATTTCCAGCTTGCCACCATTGGGCAGAAACTTCAGCTCGGATCCCGGACCCGGCACCCCGATGACTCCTGCCTTTTCGATGGGGAAGTGCACACATGTGGCCATCATCGCCTCGGTCAGGCCCCAGGCGCTTACAAACGGGATTTTCTCGCCCCTTTCCTGCAGGCCCAATTGTTCCAGACCTTCCCAAAGATGGTCGGGTAGCCCCGCACCAGAGAAAAAGATCAGGTCAAGCCGCTTGAAAAAAGCGTTGCGAAAGGCTGTGTCCTCGCGCAGGACCGGCAAAAGCATGTCAAAACCGCGCGGGACGTTGAAGAACAGAGTGGGCGATACGTCGCGCACGTTGCGAATTGTCTTTTCGATTTCACCCGGCACGGGTTTGCCATCATCAACATAGAAGCTGCCGCCGTTGCGCAGCATCATGTTGAAATTGAAATTGCCGCCGAACGTATGGTTCCAGGGCAGCCAATCAACCACGACAGGTGGGGCGCTTTCCAGAAACGGCCAAATCTGCACCACGGCTTCTTGAGTGGCCAACATCATGCGCTGCGTTACGATCACGCCCTTGGGCAACCCGGTCGAGCCGGAAGTGAACAGAATCTTGGCCAGCGTGTCATGGTCAATCACGGCCCGCGCTTGGGCAACCGGTTCGTCAGCTGTGGCTTCCAGGGCGTGTTCAAATGTCAGTGCGCCATCGTCCGACAGCTGTTCGATGCCTTCCGAGGCGAGAAACTCAAAAGCATGGGCAAAGCCCTTGGCATCATCGGCATAGGCCATACCGGGATTGGTGGTCCGGACGATATGGCGCAGTTTGGCCAGCGACTCGTCGAACAGAGAGTAAGGGACAGAAACCGGCACTACCGGAATGCCCACATGCATAGCAGCCAGCATCAGCAGACCGTGCCGGACCGAGTTGCCTGACAGAATCAAAAGCGGGCGATCTCTACCCAGTCCCTTGTTCAGAAGAAACGCAGCTAGTGAGCGGGTTTGCGTCAAAGCCTCGGAATAGGTGACGCTGATCCATTCACCGTCTGGCCCACGTTCGGCCAGAAACAGGCGATCGGGTGCTTCTTCCGCCCAGCGTTCCAGATATTCAGAAACGCACTGTACATCCACATTCAGCGGGTATGGGCTGCGCAAAACAAAGGCGCCATCGCTTAGGTCTTCTCGCAACACCTTTGAAGGCGCGAATTTTTGGATAGGCACAACACCGTCTTCACTTTGCCGGGCTGAAATGCTCATCTTTCCTCTCCCTGTCATCTGGTCGTCATGGACACGACATGATGCATATTTTGAAAATCAGGCTATCCAAAAAATTGTTAGTATGCAAATGTATTATTGATCGTTCACTAAGTTCTGACTTAACGGGTATGATGCATCAGGAAATCGCGCAAGACCGAAGCCTGATTTCGTTGCGTCATGGCGTACGGGGCACACAGGGAGACATGGAATGAGAATCGAAAACGCATCCGCAATCGTGACTGGCGGTGCTTCGGGGTTGGGGTTCGCGACGGCCGAATATCTTGCATCATGCGGGGCGAAAGTGGCCCTGTTCGACTTGCCCGGCGACAAACTGGACGAGGCCGCAAAGCAGATGGGGGCAATTGCCGCGCCTTGCGACGTCACCAAAGAGGCCCAGGTTGCTGCGGCGCTGGACACGGCAACTGCCGCCAATGGTTTGCCCCGTGTTGTCGTCAATTGCGCCGGCGTAACGCATGGCGAGCGGATCGTAGGGCGCAACGGCCCGGCGGCGCTGGACGGGTTCGCCAGAACGGTTCAGATCAACCTGATTGGCACCTTTAATGTCATGCGCCTGGCGGCTGAGCGGATCATGCAAAATGAACCGCTTGAGGATAACGAGCGGGGGATTATCATCAACACCGCGTCGGCGGCGGCCTTTGAGGGGCAGATCGGGCAGGCGGCTTATTCTGCCTCGAAAGGTGGGGTGGCCAGTCTGACCTTGCCTGCGGCGCGGGAGTTTGCGCGCTCGGGCGTTCGGGTCATGGCGATTGCACCGGGTATCTTCTCGACCCCGATGATGGATTTGCTGCCGCAAGAGATTCAGGACAGTCTGGGTGCCAAGGTTCCCTTTCCGTCGCGCCTTGGGCAGCCGGCTGAATTTGCGCGCTTGGCAGGGCACATGATCGAAAACACCATGCTGAACGGTGAATGCGTGCGTCTGGACGGCGCGATCCGTCTGGAACCCAAGTAAGGCTTTGCAATGGAATATACACATATCACCCCAGAGACAGACGGCCCGGTTGGTATCCTGACGCTGGACCGACCTGCCAAGTTCAATGCGATCAATCACGGGCTGCTGTTCGAGATCGAGCATTATTTTGACACCCTTCCCGATGAGATCGGCGCAGTTGTGATCCGCAGTTCCGGTCAGCACTTCTGTGCCGGGCTGGACCTGTTGGAACATTCGATGCGCGACGCCGCAGGGGCGATGCATGAATGCCGCCTGTGGCACCGGATTTTCGACAAAATCGAATACGGACGGGTTCCGGTCGTCGCCGCAATGAACGGTGGTGTTCTGGGCGGTGGGATGGAGCTGGCTATGACCGCCCATATTCGGGTCTCGCAGCAGGATACGTTCTATGAGCTGCCCGAAGGACGCCGCGCGATCTTTGTCGGCGGCGGCGCAACGGTACGTGTTGGCCGGATTATTGGGGCCAGCCGGATGATGGAGATGATGCTGACCGGCCGCCGCTATGGCTCGGACGAAGGTTTGCAACTGGGGCTGGCACATTATGTTGAGCCGGACGGAACCGTGTTCGACAAAGCGATGGAGCTGGCCCGGCGCGTGATCGAGAACGCACCGCTGTCAAACTACATGATGATGCAGGCGATCACGCGCATCAATGACATGTCGGCCAGTGATGGCTTCTTTACCGAAAGCCTGGCTGCGGCGATTGCCCAATCCTCACCCGAAGCGCGGGCCGGGATGGAGGCGTTTCTGAACAAGACAGGAAAGCGGGACAATCAGTAAGTCCCGAGACACGCGGGATCTGGTGTGAGAGCGTTTCACCAGATCCCGGTGTAGGGCGGGGCAGAGCCCCGGTTGGTCAATCGACAAAAGCGCGTTCGACCACAAAAGTTGCAGGTTTGTTGTTCGCGCCCTCTTCCAGACCGAACCCTTCCAGCGCGGCCTTGGTATCCTGCAGCATCGCCATCGAGCCGCAGATCATTCCGCGATCTGTTTCAGGTGAGATTGGCGGCAGGTCCAAATCATCGAATACTTTGCCCGATGCCATAAGGTCGGTGATCCGACCTTTGAACGGATAGTCCTCACGCGTGAGGGTGCAATAGTGCCGCAAATTCTGCGCCATCTCGCCCACCAACGGATCGGATTTGAGCGCCGCAACCAATTCTTTGCCATAGTCCAGCTCGCCTTTTTCCCGACAGGTATGGGTCAGGATTACTTCGTCGAACTTCTCATAGGTTTCGGGGTCGCGGATCAGCGATGCAAAGGGCGCAATGCCGGTTCCGGTCGAAAACATCCAAAGCCGTTTGCCTGGCAACAGCGCGTCATTGACCAGCGTGCCTGTGGGCTTTTTGCGCATCAAAACCGTATCACTTTCGCGAATTTTCTGCAGGTGTTCGGTCAGCGGGCCGTCGGGGACTTTGATGGAATAGAACTCGATCTCTTCGTCCCAACTGGGTGATGCGATGGAATAGGCGCGGTACACAGGTTTTTCCGCGTTCGGCAGGCCAATCATCACAAACTCACCTGACCGAAACCGGAAGGAAGCCGGGCGGGTGATGCGGAATTTGAACAGCCGGTCGGTGTAATGCTTCACTTCGGTAACGGTTTGGGCGAACACGCCCGCCGGAATGGGGAATTCAGTTTTGGTCGTAGAATCCAGCGACATATTAGTCTCCTATTCTGCCGGGGCATCCGACAAGAGCGCAAGCTTGCCTTCTTTGCCGTTCCAGTCGTCCGCTGCAGGCATCGGGTCTTTCTTTTCGGTGATGACGGGCCAAGCCTCTGCGTATTTGCCGTTTAGTTGGACCCACTTTTCCATCCCATCCTCGGTGTCCGGGCGGATTGCGTCGGCGGGGCATTCCGGTTCACACACGCCGCAGTCGATGCATTCGTCCGGATGGATGACCAGTGTATTTTCCCCTTCGTAGAAACAATCCACTGGGCAAACCTCCACGCAATCGGTGAATTTGCAGTTGATGCAGTTTTCGGTGACGACGTAAGTCATGGAGCGCCTAATCGTTAGTATACAAATGAGTATTGTGAGAAGCGCGTGCCTGTCAATACGTTTCTGTACGAATAAAATTTTCCTGAGTCGGACTCTTGACCCAAATGTGAAAAAAATTAGTGTACTAACGAAAATACTACGCTTCGGCAGGGTGGCATGACTGACAAGCGGGTTGTCGAAACATCGGACTTATGCTGTTGGGGAGATGCAGGATTCGATCCCGGACACAAGTTGGCCGATCGCAGCAGAGTTTTGAAAGGTTCAACCCATGAGCACCCCCTTGCACGGATTGAAAGTGATCGAGCTGGCCCGCATTCTGGCCGGACCCTGGATTGGGCAGACACTGGCTGATCTGGGGGCAGATGTGCTGAAGATCGAAAGCCCCGAGGGGGATGATACGCGAAAATGGGGCCCTCCGTTTATCGAGCGCGATGGCGATAAGACAGCCGCCTATTTCCACGCGGCCAATCGGGGCAAGGACAGTATCGCATTGGATTTCCGGGATGCGGGTGATCGGGCGAAGCTGTTGGACCTGATCCGCGATGCGGATGTGCTGATTGAAAACTTTAAGGTTGGCGGGTTAAAAAAATATGGCCTGGATTATGATAGCGTCAAACAGATCAACCCCGGACTTGTTTACGCATCCGTCACTGGGTTCGGTCAGGATGGACCCTATGCCCATCGGGCGGGGTATGATTTTCTTATCCAGGGTATGAGCGGGATCATGGACCTGACAGGCGACCCGGAGGGAGAGCCGCAAAAGATCGGCGTCGCCTTTGCAGATATCTTCACAGGCCTCTACGGGGTAATCGGCATTCAGGCTGCACTTGCTGAACGAGAGCGTTCGGGGCAGGGACAACACGTGGATCTGAGCCTGCTGGATTGCATGACGGGCGTTCTGGCCAATCAGGCGATGAATTATCTGGCCTCGGGTGTGTGCCCAACGCGACTGGGTAACGCCCATCCCAATATCGTGCCTTATCAAGTGTTTCCGGTGGCGGATGGGCACATCATCATCGCCTGTGGAAACGACCGGCAATATGCAAGCCTGTGCGAAATACTGGGCCTGTCGGGGTTGATCGACGATACCCGATTCATGTCCAATGCGGACCGTGTGGAAAATCGCGCTGCGTTGACTGAATTGCTGACGAGTTCCTGTCTGAAATGGACCAAGGCTGATCTGTTGGCGGCCCTTGAACAACATGGCGTGCCCGGTGGCCCGATCAATTCAGTGCACGAGGCACTAAGCGACCCGCAGATTCAGCATCGCCAGATGCAGATCAACCCGGAGGGCGTGCCCGGTTTGCGCACTCCGATCCAGTTTTCCCGGTCTGAATTGCAGTTGGACAAGGCGTCTGCCAAACGGCCCGTCAAATCATGAGATTTTTCGCAGAATACGGATAAGGTTGCGCTGTTCAGCGGCCGTCAGCGGCTTGAGCGTTTCGTTGGTGATCTGTTGACCGACATCTTTCATCCGCGCGACCATGGCCTCGCCTTCGGGGGATAGCGAAATCAGTGTGCGTCGCTTGTCGTCCGGATCGGGTTCGACAACCGCAAATCCCTTTTGACGCAGGCGATCAACGACCCCTTTGATTGTCGCAACATCCATTGCCGCCAGCCGCCCCAACCGGTTTTGAGAGCACTTGCCCAAATCTGCAATACGGATCAGCGCAGCAAACTGCGTTGGCGTCAGGCCGTCCAATGTGTGTGACTGGAAAATCGACGCGTGGCGCTGGTTCGCCAGCCGCAAAAGATAGCCGACCTGCTCGTCAAGCGCATAGCTTTCAATCGATTCCGTCATGACGGCTCCTGCCTGATTCAATTGTTCGTACTATAATAATCAAAGCCATGTCCTTCCCACAAGACCAAGGTATTATACGGCAAGATAGGTATTTGAAATTTCTGGGTTTTCGTCGAGGTCAGTAAAGCTGCCTTCGAACCGCATTTCGCCTTTTTCGATGATATAAGCCCGGTCCGACACGATACGCGCAAAGTGCAGGTTCTGTTCACTGATCAGCACCGACAGCCCCTCTCGTTTCAGTTCCGCAATCACGCGGGCCATCTGTTCAACAATGACCGGGGCAATCCCTTCTGATGGCTCATCCAACAGGACCAGCTTGGGATTGCCCATCAACGTGCGGGCAATGGTCAGCATCTGTTGTTCCCCACCCGAAAGCTGTTTGCCCAGGTTCTTGCGACGTTCAGCCAGATTTGGAAACAGCTCGAACAAGTGTTCCTGTGTCCATTCGGGTGCATCTGGACGTGGTTCGCGGCGTCCGACTTCAAGGTTTTCTTCGATGGTCAGATCCCCGAAAATCCGACGGTCTTCGGGGACATAACCCATGCCAAGGCGACAGATTGCATGAGGGGTATTCCCCTGAATCTCGCGTTCGGCATAGCGGATGGTGCCATTTATGTGCCGCACCAATCCCATGATGGACTTCATGGTGGTCGATTTGCCGGCACCATTCCGGCCCATCAGCGCAACCACCTCGTTCTCGCCGACGTTCAGCGAAACACCGTTGAGGATTTGCGCACGGCCGTACCAGGCCCCAAGGTTTTTGACATCAAGCATGGGCGCTCTCCGCTTCAAAGACTGAGCCACCGCCCAGATATACCTCTTGGACCAATGGGTTGGTGCGGATTTCAGGCCCTGTGCCTTCGGCGATCAACTCACCCCGGTTCAGCACCAGAATACGATGAGCATGGGCAAAAACGACGTCCATGTCATGTTCGGTGAACACCACGCTTACGCCGCCTTTAGCCACGATTTCCGCGGTCAACGCCATCAGGGCTAGCCGTTCGGACGGTGCCATGCCCGCCGTCGGTTCGTCCATCAGCAGAAGGGCGGGTTCATGCGCCAAGGCAATCGCCAGTTCCAGCCTTTTCAGATCGCCATACGCCAGTTCCGAACATGCCCGCCCGGCTTGATCCTGCATCGAAACAAGTTCCAGCAACGCCATTGCCTCATCCACATACATCCGCGTCGCGCGGGAAAACAGGTCGAACACCCGGCGGTGATGCGAGATCAGCGCCATCTGGACGTTTTCCACAACGGTCATCGACAGGAAGGTTGCCGTAATCTGGAACGTTCGACCAACGCCCATACGCCAAATCTTGCGCGGCGGATGGCCGATCAGGGCCTGACCGCGCAAGGATACCGAGCCTGCATCCGGTTTCAGGTAGCCATTCAGCATGTTGAAACATGTGGTTTTGCCCGCGCCGTTGGGACCGATCAAGGCAAGGAATTCCCCTTCCTTCAGATCGAAATTCACACCCTTCACGGCCTGCACGCCGCCAAAGGATTTAGACAGGTTGCGGACTTCGAGAACGTTGGTCATGCGCGGCCTCCTTTCAGGCCGCGCAGCAGGCGCTGGACACCGCCCGCAATTCCGTCAGGTGCCACTAGGACAACGATTAGAATGATGGCCCCGAAGATGAAACGCCAATAGTCTAACCGCGTGACCCAATCTTCGATCAGTACAAAGGCACCGGCCCCCAGGATCGGACCCGCCAGTGCGTGAATGCCACCCAGAAGAACCATGATCAGACCGTCGATGCTCAGCGCGATGCCGAGGCTGTCAGGAAAGACGCTGCCCTTGGAGAATGCAAAGACGACCCCGGCCAAACCGGCAAAGCCACCCGCCAGCACAAATCCCATCCATTGATGAAACCGGGTATCGATGCCAATCGATTCAGCCCGGGTTTGGCTGTCGCGTATGCCGCGCAGGATATAGCCGAACGGAGAGAAGGCCACACGACGCAGCGCCCATATTCCGCCAATACAAAGGACGAAGGCGATGTAAAAATAAACCTTGTCAGAGCTGGCCCATTTCGCAGGCCATACACCAAGGATGCCATCATCCCCGCCTGTAAATTCCTGCCATTGGAACGTGACACCCCATAGGATCTGGGCTGCGGCCAAGGTCAACATGGCAAGGTAAACGCCAGACAGCCGAACACAGAACCAGCCGAAGAACAGCGCTGCAATAGCCGCGCAAACCGGGCCGAAAAGCATTGCCGAGACCATGCCGAGCCCAAGGAATTTGACCACCATCGCGGCACCATAGGCACCAACGCCGAAATAGGCGGCATGTCCGAAACTGACCATGCCGCCGACGCCCATCATGAAATGAAGCGATACGGCAAATAGCGTCGCGACCATCACATCGACCATCAGGACCGAGGTGAAATCTGCAGTGAACAAGGGGCTAAGGGCCAAAACCAACAGCGCAGCCATCAGCACCATTGCTGATTTCTGATCCATCAGCGCAAGTGGTTGGTCCGGCTCCTCGGGTGCTCCTTTTTCGCTGCCCGGTTTGCCAAACAGACCATGCGGGCGGAAGATCAGGACAATCGCCATGATAATGAAGGGTAAGACGATCGAGATCTGCGGGAAGATCAGGATGGCAAATGCGTTCAGGACCGAGATCAGAACCGCCGCCACAAACGCGCCGGACACGCTGCCCATACCACCGATGACAACCACAACGAAGGCCTCACCAATGATCGACAGGTCCATCTGCAGAGATACTGCCTCGCGCGGGATTTGCAGCGCGCCGCCCAATCCAGCCAGGAATGACCCCAGAACGAAGGCCGCTGAAAACAACCAGACTTGGTTGACGCCTAACGCCCCGACCAACTCGCGGTCTTGGGTTGCAGCACGCACCAGAACACCCCATCGCGTTTTGTGAAACAGCAGCCAGATGGCCAACAGGACGACCGGCCCGATAGCAATCAGGGCGAGGTCATATTCGGGAATTGGTTCTCCCATGATGCGCACCGCACTATCCAACCCCGGTGCGCGCGGACCCAGCAGGTCCTCTGCCCCCCAGATCGCCAGCGTGCCATCCTGAAAGATCAAAACGACGCCAAACGTTGCGACCAGTTGGAACAACTCGGGCGCGTGGTAAATGCGGCGCAGGATAGTGAGTTCGATGATCAGGCCGATCACCCCGACGATTATTGCCGCCAAAATTACGCCGACCCAAAATCCAAGGATGCTGCCACTCCAGAGTGTGACCAGTGTGTAAGCGAGATAAGCGCCGACCATGTAGAACGAGCCATGCGCAAAGTTCACGATCCGCGTGACGCCGAAGATGATCGAAAGCCCGGATGCGATCAGGAAAAGCGAGGAAGCGTTCGCCAATCCAGTCAATAGCTGTGCAAAATAGAACCCCATCGGGCCACCGTCCCTTGTTCGTGTTCTTTTTGTGGGGCGGGGCAGCTATTGCCCCGCCAACGTCGGCTTATTCCGCTGGACGCAAGGCTGCTGCGTCGTCTTCGCTGGGCAAATAATCTGCCCCGTCGGCATAGGACCAGTCGACCATCGATGGTTTGCCGTCGACTGTCCCAGTCATGCCGACATAGGCGCCCATCGTGGACTGATGGTCAGCCGCGCGGAAGGTGAAGGGGCCGGTTGGGCTGCTGTCGACGGTCAGGCCCTCCATCGCGGCTAGCAAGGCGTCAGTGTCTGTGGAATCGGCCTTTTCTAGTGCTGCGGCGATGGCGAGGATCGAGTTATATCCAACGATAGATCCGGTTTTGGGCGCTTCGCCGAACTTTTCGATATAGGCTTCAGCAAATGCCTTATGCTCGTCCGTTGCGATGTCGGTCGAGGGGTATCCGGTGACGATCCAACCCTCAGGAGCCTCAGCCCCCAGCGGGTCGAGGTATTCCGGTTCTCCGGTCAGCAATGATGCCACGTCGCGATCCTCGAACAGGAACCGCAGCGAACCTTCGCGAACAAATTTGGCCAGATCGCCGCCGAAGGTCACGTTGTAAATCGCATCCGGTTTTGAGGCCTCAAGCGCGCGAACGGTGGAACCTGCGTCGATCTTGAACAGCGGTGGCCATTGTTCTTCGACAAATTCCACATCGGGGCGCAATTTGGTCAGTTCGGATTTGAAGGCCTTCACCGCATCCTGACCATAGGCGTAGTTCGGCGCGACAGTCGCCCATTTCACAGCATCCAACTTGGCGGCCTGTTCGGCCAGCATCGCGGCTTGCATGTGGGTCGAGGGGCGCAGGCGATAGGTGTATTTGTTACCTTTGGACCAGACAATCGCGTCGGACAGAGGCTCGGAAGCGATGAACAGGACTTCTTTCTGCTTGGCAAAATCGGAAACGGCCAGACCGATATTGGACAGGAAGGTGCCAAAGATCAGAACTGCACCGTCTTTTGAGACCAGTTCCTCGGCGATCCGGATTGCGGTGGCTGGATCACCGGTATCATCCCGGCTGATCACTTCCAGTTGCTTGCCGTCGATCCCGCCTGCGGCGTTGATCTGTTCGACCGCCAGTTGCCAACCTTTCTTGTAGGGCTCGGTAAAGGCGGGCAGACGGGTATAGCTGTTCACCTCACCCAAAACGATGGTGTCCTGGGCCAGGCTGACCCCAGCCGTCAAACCGGTGAAGGGCAGCGCCGCAAGCGCGCCCAGTACCGTGCGTCTGATCAGATTCATTTCAAATTCCTCCCAATGATCATTGTTCACGGCCAGTTATCCCGGCTTCTTAATGTGTTGTCAGCCCTAAAGAGCGCAGCTGCTACATTCAGCGCAGCCCGTCTTTGCCTTCTGCCTCCTCATTCGTCAGTCCGCCTACACGCGGCAGCGGTCGTCCGCTGTCGGTGACCGCAACTGCCACCATGATCTCATTCGCGCGGGGCGCGTCGTTCAACTGCACTTCGATGCCGTCAAAATGGCTGCGCACATAGGCCGCGTCCTTGTGACCAAGCGGTACGTCCAGTACCTGCCCAGGGCTGCCCATCTTCTTCGAAGAAGGCACCAAGGCAGCGCCCTTTTCGACCTCTTTGCGCAGTGGCGCGCCCAACTTGGGGTGCAGGATGGCGGCGGCATGTTCCAGCTCGCCATTCTCACCGACCATCGCAGATTTTCCGTAGCTTTCAGCCTGTTCCGGCGTGATGTTAAGGGCCTCGACGCAGCGGCGGCCCAGCAAAGCGCCCAACTCAGCACCAGTTTCCATCAGCGGTGTCAGATCCTCGACATATTGCCCGGCAAAGGGGTTTTCGATCACGGCCACAGCCACCGCCTTGCGTGTGGCGGGCGAGATCGGGCGCCCTGCCTCTATATGGGTTTCTTCAACGTTGACTGCGATTTTGCGGATCTTTGTCATCTTAGGCCGTCCTCTCCTTTGATGTCCCAGGCCTCAAGCCCGCCCGAGCGCGAATGCACCCGCGGCCCAGTTGTCATGACCAGCGAGAAAGCCAGCTCGCCTGCGCGCGGGGCGTCATTGCAACCCACCTCCATGCTGTCGAAATGGCTGCGCACATATGAGGCGTTGATATGCGTGATCGGCACATCCAGCCGCGCACCCACGCCGCCAACTTTTTTCGATGAAGGCACAATCGCGTTGGCTGTACCCAGCAACTGCCGCATCGCGTAACCACCGGGGGCATGCCACAGCGCGCCGTGTTCCAGCTCGCCGCCTTCGCCAACCAAGGACCCTTTGCCGTACCCTTGGACGTTTTCCGGACCGCCCAACATGTCGATCAGTGTTTGCGCCATTTCCAAACCTAAAGGTTTGAGGTCTTCCATAAAGCCCTGAATTTCGGGTTCGTAGCGTCCTGCGAAGGGGTTGGCGATCACGGCCATCGCAGCGACCCGCACCAGCGGCGTGTCGGACAGTGGTCCGCCTTCGTGATAGATTTCTTCAAGCGAAAACAGCTTTTTTCGCAGTTGAACGTCAGGCATATTGTGGAACCTTCTGAGTGGTTGAGATCACCAATCGGGACGCGCCCGTCTGGCAGGAGTGAGAGCCAAGAGACAGATGGGCGGCAGAGATCAAACCGCGTCCAAGCATGGTCTCGGCAGTATTCAGGCCGTGTGACAGGGCATCTTGAATATCTTGGGCAGAGAGTTGACCGACAGAAACCGGAACCGGCAGGTCGCCCAAATCGCTGTCATCGCGCAGTTGATTGGCCGGAAGGCGCCGGATGGCCGGATGCCCGGGCAGATCAACCGCGTTGGCGATCAGAGTCGCTGCCACATCGGCCATTGCTGCGTTGCTGGCCAGCACTGTAACGCTGTCGGCGATGCCAAGGCTCAGACTACGTCCGCCGCGACCCGACGTGGCAATGCCACCAATTTTGTCGCTTGCACGGATAGCAATGCGGCCCAGGTCGCACCCGTCAAGCCCACTCATGGCGATGCTATAGTCCTGACTCGAGCACAGATGCACGGCGATGTCTCCGCCATTGTTGACCGACGCGCGATCCAGGGGCGTGGCCTGTAGCATGGCCGCCAGTACTTCGTCTGCAACGGCTCCGGCAACTGCGGCCATGCGTGTAACAAACACGTTGGTATGAGGGCGGGCAGCGTCATCCATACGGCGCGCTACCCGTCCTTGAGGGCGGGCGCATTCAGCCGTCATGGGCGTTTTCAACAAAGCCAGTTCATCCACTAAGCTTTGCAGCAAGGATTGGAACCGTAACTGGGCAGCTTCAAATGCGATATCGCGCGCCCCATCTGCCTCGACGATCAGGTCGATCGGGCCGTGTTGCAGATGCAATCTGCGGCCACACGGCAATATGGCAGAGATGGGTTGCATCTGACCTTATGCTCCTTTCGCCCAGCGGTAGTTGTTCGAAGACATAGGGTCGGGCTGGTTTTCGAACTGATCTACCTTGCGGGTTTCGTCCGAGATGACATCTGCAACTGGCTTGATCTCATCCATGTGCCCCCCCAGCGTGCCATAGTCGCTGACACGCATTGTGAACTCGATGGGGGCGACCAGTGCCGGGGTCGGAACATATCCGAACGATCCTGTGGGCATATCCAGAATGTCCACCATCACGGTGATGCCGCCGCCAGGCCAAACGTAAGCTTCGGCCCCGCCGCAGGATACAAAGGTAAGCGAGTCCTTGACCGATTTCGTGAGACGAACCGGGTTTTCCGTGACACCCGCCCGCAGGCTGCCGCCTGCGCCGCCCATGAACAGAACCGAGCAGACCGAAGGTTCGCAGTTTTCGGCAATCAGCTCAGCAGACGCCTTCAGCGCCGGGGGAATCTCGACGGGCTGAGGTTTCAGCTCGGCATCCAGTTCAAAATAGCCATATTGCTCACCAGTGGTGGATACCATCAACAGGCTCATACCTTCACGCGCGAATTTCGGATTGAAATCGCCCAGAATTTTCAGCGGATCCTCGATATCCGTACCGCCCCAGCCGGTGCCGGGCTCTGCGACCTGAAAATAGCGACCCGGAGTAGAACGACGGCCATTGATTTTGATCCCCGTGGGTTCGACGTCCAGCAGTTTGCCTGCCTGATGCTCGGACAGAACGCCGGTAATGTGGTCGTCGACCACCACCACGTCATCCACATGTTCAATCCACTGCTTGGCGAACATCCCGATTGTGGCCGAGCCGCAGCCCACCCGCATCAGTTTTTCCTCGACCCCGTTGATGATGGGCGCTTTGCCGGCCTGAACAACAACCGTGGTCTCATGTCCTTCATCACCGATCACCATCTCGACGGCTTCACGATTGCACAGCCGAAGCAGGGCATCGCAGGTGATCCGGCCCTCTTTTTTGGTGCCGCCAGTCAGGTGCTCTACGCCGCCCAGCGACAACATCTTGGATCCGTATTCTGAGGTCATTACGTGCCCGACCGGCTCTCCATTTACGCGGACAACATCGCGTTCGTGGCCGATATGACGGTCGGTGTCGATCTTCACCTTGACGCCGCAATACGAGAATATCCCCTCGGTCACCACGGTGACCATATCCACGCCCGCCACGTTCTGGCTGACGATGAAGGGCGCGGGTTTGTAGTCGGGATAGGTCGTGCCCGCGCCGACGGCCGTCACAAAGGGCCGTTTTCCCTGCACGATGTCGCCGTCCCAATCTTCGGGGCCCTTACCATCCTTCAGGAACGGGACCAGACGAGTGTCTTCTGCACTTTCGATGATGGTCAGCGCATCCAGTCGGACAAGATCGCCGCCATGGTTGGCATAGCGGTCACAGGCCCCGATTTTGCCATCTGCGATATAGCACATCACCGGGCAGGCGTCGCAGCGGATTTTTTCCGTTATTGTGCGCTCAGTTGGCATCTGTCAATTCCTTGATTGCTGCGCGCATTTTTGCTGGTGTGGCGGGACCGTGAGTCAGCCGAACGCCGCACGCGCGCTTGATTGCGTTGAATAGGGCCGGGGCTGTCGGGATCAGCACGTGCTCGCCCAGGCCTTTGGCACCATAGGGGCCGTGGGCATCCTCTTCCTCGATGATCAGCGTTTCGATCGGAGGGATGTCACCAATGGTCGGGACCAGATAGTCATGCAGGTTCTCGGTGCGGCCGGGCAGGTATTCTTCCATCAGTGCCATGCCCAGACCCTGCGCGATACCGCCCTGTACCTGACCTTCGACCAGCATCGGGTTGATCGCCTTGCCAACGTCATGGGCGGCCACGAATTTGATCGGTTTCACCGTGCCCAGCTTTGTGTCCACCTCGACAACCGCCAGATGCGCAGCATAACCAAACTGAGCATAAGGTATCCCCTGACCGTTTTCGTCCAACGGTTTTGTGGGCGGGTCATAGGTTTCTTCGGCGCGCAGGACGTAGCCTTCTGCGTCAGGCTCCAGCACAGTCAGGTCGATAGAGTGATGTTGCCCGTTGTCGTCCACCACAATCAAACCTGCGCTCAGGGTGATCATGGCGTCAGGCCCGGCGTTCACGCGGGACAAAATCTGCGCCCGCATCGATTCACCCGACAGACGTGAAGCGCTGCCAGAGACATAGGTCTGACGCGAGGCCGAGGTTTTGCCGGCATCCGGCGTGACATCCGTATCGGCCCCGATGATTTCGATCTGCGCAACCGGGACACCAAGCGCTGTGGCAAAGATCTGCGTGATCACGGTGTTTGCCCCTTGGCCGATATCCATCGCCCCTTGGTGCAGGACCAAACTGCCATCAGACCGGATGCCCGATTTGATCGTCGACGGGTTGGGCAACGAAGTGTTGCCGCACCCGTACCAGCCTGCCGCCAGTCCAACGCCGCGCTTCAAGGTATTGTTTTGTGCATTGAATGCCTGAACTGCTGTATTTTCTTCGGCCCACGCGGGACGCAGCGCTTCGAGGCAGGCGCGAATGCCGACGCCCTGATCGAAGATCTGTCCACAAACGGTGGGTACACCGTTTTCCAGCGCATTGTTGATGCGGAAATCAAGCGCGTCGATGCCCAGCTTGTCCGCCAACTCGTCGAACAGGCATTCCTGTGCGATAGCCGATTGCGGAACCCCAAAGCCGCGGAATGCGCCCGATGGCGGGCAATGCGTATGGATGCCTTTGGCTTCGGCGCGGTAGTCTGTGATTTTGTAGGGGCCTGAGGCATGCACGGGCACCCGGTTGGCTACGGTCGGACCCCAGCTGGCATAGGCGCCTGTGTTGAACAGCCCGTCAAAAGTCATCCCACTGATACGACCGTCTTTGGTTGCCCCGATCTTGACCTGCAGGTCGGAAGGGTGGCGTTTGGTGGTGGACTGCATCGACTCGGTTCGGGAATAGGTCAGTCGCACCGGCTTACCGGTTTTAAGCGCGGCAAGTGCCAGATAAGGCTGCACCGAGATATCGAGTTTTGAACCGAACCCGCCGCCGACCCCGGTCGGGGCAATACGGATCTGATCGCGCGGCATCCCCAGAATGATCTCCAGCGCGTCCAGATCCATCACCGGGGCTTGCGTGCAGGCATGGACTTCGACCCGCCCGTTCACGATCTCGGCGAACCCGGCTTCAGGCTCGATATACCCATGTTCGACAAAGCCCGAGCGGAAATGGCCTTCGACCACAACATCTGCGTTATCCAACGCGGTTTCTGGTGTTCCGCATTTCACGAAACCGGCACACATAACGTTGCCGTCGCGATCTGGGTGCAGCTGCGCGGCTTGGGGCGTCATGGCGTCAAGGGAGTCCAGCGCCGCGGGGCGTTCTTCCCACGTTACCGGAAAATCTGCTGGGTCGAATGTTGCCAGAACCTCGGGCAGGCCAATGATGGCGGCGACAGCCTCACCACGGAACCGAGCCTCGGTTTCCGCAAAGACAGGCTGGTCGGCAAAGTCGGGAATAACGCCAAAGTTGTTGCGCCCGGGAATGTCGGCCGCAGTCAGGACTGCTTCGATCCCAGGGGTCTCGTTGGCCCAAGCGTCCAGATCGCCAAGCGTAAACCCGGCGCGGTGGTGAGGGGAACGGATGACATGGATTTCCAACGTACCTGCCGGGGCAACATCATCGCCAAAAAGCTCTGTGCCTGTGACCTTGTTGTGCCCATCCACGCGCCAGATAGCGTCGCCCGCATGTCCCAGTGTTGCTTCTGGCAAAGTAGGCGCACCAGCGGCAACAACGGCATCGATAATCTTGCGATACCCGGTACAGCGGCACAAAACGCCACCAAGGGCATCCTGGACCTGTTCATTGTTTGGCTCAGGTGTCTCGCGCAGCAAAGCGACGGCGGAGGTCATCATGCCGGGTGTGCAGATTCCGCACTGCGCCGCGCCGTGGTTCTGAAAGCTGTCTGCCAAACGTTTGGCAATCTGATCATCCTGCGTCAGCCCGGACACCGTTTCCACGGACCGCCCGGCAGCCTGTTGCGCCGGAACCAGACAGGCGCAGACCGGATCACCATCGACCAGTACAGTGCAAGCACCGCAGTCGCCGGCGTTGCATCCGATCTTGACGTCGCGTGCTGACAGCCGCTCGCGCAGCATTTCCGACAGGCGTTCACCCACGCGCGGCACCGCGCTGACAGGGTGGCCGTTCAAGGTGAATTCGGTCGTGAATTCATCAGCGCGTTTATCCATGGTGTTGTCCCGCTTCTGCGATTGCCCGGACACATTGTTCTGCCACCGCGTCCAGTCGGAATGCGGCGTCTCCACGGACGTCATCAATGGGGCTGAGCGGTGCCAAATGCTCTGATGAAACTTCAACCGTTTCAGGGGATTTCCCGATCAAATCGGTTTCGAGCTGTACCAGCCTTTGTGCCACGGCTGACGCAGCCCCCGCGGCGATGCGCGCATAGTTGATCCGGTGGTTTTTATCTAGGCCGATGATGACAGAAGTCATCGTGATCGAGATCACAAGGTATCGCCGCGCGCCGAGTTTTTCGAAATGTCCAACAGTCCCTTTGGGCGGATCGGGCAGGTAGATCGCGGTCACAATCTCATCGTCGGACAGCGCCGTTTTGCGCACGCCAGTGATGAACTCTGACAGCGGAACCTCGCGAAAGCCACGGGCCGAGCCAAGTTCAACGCTGGCCTCCAGCGTCAGCAGCGGTGGCACGCCGTCAGCGGCAGGCGAGGCATTGCACAGGTTCCCTGCAATCGTGGCGCTGTTCTGGATCTGCAGGCTACCGACTTCCCGCGCTGCCATTTGCAGGCCCCTAAATGCGACGGGCAGATTGGCCCGGGCAATGTCTGTCCAGCTTGTTGTGGCTCCGATTCTCCAACGGTCATCCACAAGTTGGATGCCCGAAAGACCATTGATGCGTGTGACGTCCAATATGTCGGTTTGCAGCTCATGACGCTGCCGGGATGGGAAAAAGTCAGTGCCGCCAGCGACAACCGTCAGATCATTGCTGGTCAGCAAGTCAAATGCATCATCGAGCGTGTTGGGAGAGAGATACCGCAAAGTGTCTATCCTGATGAGAAATTTCTCGTTAGTACACAAATGATATTACGCGAACAAAAAAAATGTCAACGATTTGTTTGGGCCAGTTCTGTTTATCATGAGCGCGGGTAGAAGATTGGATCACGGTTATTCAGTCGATTGAGCATTCCCCTTATTTTCAAAGCTAATTGAGGAGCAGTCACTCTAGGCGAGATGAAATTGGGCGATGTGACGGCGCAATGCCGATTTTGTTTCACGAATGTCCAGAAGTTCCAAATTCGGTCAGTAATTCGTTGACACACTAACAAACAGTCATGAATATAGTGATCGATCACTCACCCACGTGTGGATCTTACAACGGGCTGAAACCTACCGCCTGGTGTCAATAGGGAGGAAGAAATGAACAAGTTCAATTTGATGATGGCGACCGCACTTGCTGCTGGTCTTGTTGCAGGGGCCGCTGCGGCACAGGAAAAAGTACGAATCGCTTTCATTGATCCGCTATCCGGGCCATTTGCGACGACGGGCACACAAGGCCTGGCGATCTATCGCCACAGCGTCAAAGAGCTGGTGAACGAACCTGGCGGGCTGTTGGATGGGAATGCCGAATTCGAGATGGTGCCTTTCGACAATAAGATCAGCGCAAAGGAATCGCTCATCCAGTTGCAGGTTGCCATGGATCAGGGCATTCGCATCATCGCTCAGGGCGCATCATCCGGTGTGGCGAACGCGCTGACCGAAGCGGTTGCCAAGCACAATCGTCGCAACCCTGATGATCCGGTCATCTTCCTCAACCACTCGGCCGTTGACCCGGCGTTGACCAATGACAAGTGCCAGTTCTGGCATTTCCGCTTTGACGCCAATGCTGACATCAAAATGGACGCGTTGACCGATGACATTGCGGCCACCCCGGATATCAAAAAAGTCTATGTGATCGGTCAGGACTATTCGTTCGGTAAGGCTGTTGCTGCGGCCGCTCAGCGGTTCCTTCAGGAAAAGCGCCCCGATATTGAGATTGTCGGGAACGAGTTGCACCCGATCGGCAAAGTCAAAGACTTCACGCCCTACGCGCGCAAGATTGTTGGTTCGGGCGCAGATGCCGTGATCACCGGTAACTGGGGTGGCGATATGGTCGGCCTGGGCAAGGCGGTCATGGGTGCCGGTTTCGACAAGCCGATCTACACCTACTATGGCGCGACATCGGGCATCACCGCGGCCTTTGGTGAAGAAGGCGACGGAATCGTCAAGCTGGTTGGCGCAGGTCAGGTAAACCCCGCCCCAACACCAGAAGCGCAAGAGTTCATCGAAGCCTTCTATGTAAGCTTCCCGGATCTGGACTTCGGTCAGCCTCAGATGGCGAATGTTGCACCGATGCTGGCGGCCGCGATCAACGAAGTAGGCAACGCCACGGATATCAAGGCGATCGCCTACGCGCTGGAAGGTATGGAATACGACAGTATTGTCACTGGCAAGACCTTGATGCGTGAAAGCGATCACCAGACGATCCAGACAGTGACGGTGCAAGGGCAGACACCCGAGGCTGCGTTCGACTATGACAATTCTGGCCGTGGTATGGTCGCAGAAACTGTTGTCGAACTGGCGTCCAATGACTCGTCCACCACGTGCGAGATGAAGCGCCCATAACCCTCTAACCACTCTGGTGGTCCGTCCGAAATCCGGGCGGGCCGCTAGGCTACCACTCAATAAAATGCAGGGAGACACGTAATGGCGCTGTTCCTCGTGAACGTGTTGGATGGATTTGTGACTGGTTTGTTGCTGTTCATGCTATGCAGCGGTCTGACACTGATCTTTTCCATGATGGGCGTTCTGAACTTTGCTCATGCCAGTTTTTACATGCTGGGTGCTTATTTCGCCTATCAGATCAGCCTCGTCACCGGGTTCTGGGTCGGCTTGCTTGTCGCGCCATTGATTGTCGGATTGATCGGAGCTCTGATCGAGCGATACGGGTTAAGACGAGTTCACAAGTACGGGCATGTGCCGGAGCTTATCTTTACCTTTGGTCTTGCGCTGCTGATTGAAGAAACGATTCAATTCTTCTGGGGCAAGAGCCAGCTTCCCTTCTCGGAACCTGCCGCGCTGGATTTTGCAGCTTTCGCCATCGCTGGAAATGCCTTTCCTGCCTACAAGGTTTTCATGATCGCCGTTGCGATGGGGATATTCCTGACGCTGCTATACATTCTGACCAAGACCCGTATAGGCATGACCATTCAGGCCGCGCTCAGCTATCCCGAAACCGTCCAGAACCTGGGTCATAACGTACCGTTGGTCTTTATGTGCGTGTTTGGCGTAGGAACCGCGATGGCCGGGCTGGCCGGCGTCATCGCTGGTCCGGTTTTGGGCGTATTCCCTGGCATGGCGGTACAGCTTGGTTCAATCGTTTTCGTGACCATTGTGATCGGCGGTTTGGGCTCGCTTTGGGGCGCCTTGGTTGCATCCCTGATTATCGGCTGGCTTCAGACCTTTGCCACTGCCTATGACGTCACGGCCGAGCAGGTGCTGACCGCGATCGGCTTTACCAAGCCGGAGATGATCTGGGATCATCCACTGCAGGATCTGTGGACACTGACGCTGCCTCAGCTTGGTCCGATCTTACCGTACTTGTTGATGATCATCGTTCTTGTTCTGCGCCCGCAAGGTCTTATGGGGAACCGTGAATCATGAGTATCGCTAGTAAGACGCCTTTAACTGCGGGCACTACGCGGCTGATATCGCTATCGAACGTGATGCCCTGGGCTTTTGCCGCTTTGTTCCTGTTGTGCCTGCCGTTTGTGTTCCAGTCCAGTTCGGCGCTGACGATCATGAACCAGATGGCAATCACCATCGTCTTCGCGCTGAGCTACAACATGTTGCTGGGGCAGGGCGGCATGCTGTCCTTTGGTCATGCGGTCTATATGGGTCTTGGCGGGTTCTTCGCCATGCACGTGATGAACATGGTCGAGGACGGGCTGTGGTTGCCATTGCCGTTTCTGCCGATTGTCGGGGGTTTGTTCGGCATGGTCTTCGCCTTCCTGATCGGTAGTTTTTCGACCCGCCGGGCAGGCACTGTATTCGCCATGATCTCGCTTGGTGTCGGAGAGCTGATCGCCGCCTGTTCCGTCATCATCGTCGTGTTCTTTGGCGGCGAAGAAGGCATCTCGGGCGACCGGACCATGGGTCCGCCAGTGTTCGGTTATGAATTCCTTACACAGCAAGAGGTTTATTACCTTACGGTCGTGTGGCTTTTGGTGGCAGCGCTGCTGATGTATCTGTTCTCGCGCACGCCGATCGGGCGGATCGCCAACGCAGTGCGCGACAACGAAGAACGCGCCGAGTTTTTGGGGTATTCTCAGCGCAACGTTCGCTGGATTTCCTTCTGTGCTTCGGGTTTTTTTGCCGGTGTTGCCGGGTCGTTGTTCGCGATCAACTTTGAGATTTTGACCGAGGAAAACCTGAACCTTGCAACGTCAGGCTCAATCCTGCTGATCACCTTCATTGGTGGTGCAGGCTTCTTTGTCGGGCCGATCATCGGGGCGGTCGTGTTCACCCTGCTTCAAACGGTTCTTGGCCTGCATACCGAATTGTGGGCGCTGTATCTGGGCATATTATTCGTGGCCTGTGTGATGTTCTTCCCTTCGGGATTTGCCGGGTTGATCGCGATGCATCGACGCCCACTTGCCCTGGGTAAACTGAATTTGCTGATCAAGCCGTATCTCAAGGTGGCAATCCCTGCGATCACGAGTGTCTTGTCCCTGGCCGCCATTTTGGAAATCCTTTTCCACAAGCGCCACGGATACGGTGGCGATCACGAGATGCACCTCTATGGCATTGCCTTTGACAGTGGTGGCTATCAGGCCGTAGCGTTCGCAGTAATCATCGCCGCGATCTCGCTATTCCTTGTGTCCCGCGTTTTGCCAGAAATCCGTGAAGCCTGGGACAATGCCAACCATGCGGAGGATCGGGCATGAGCGCTCCTGCTATTGAGCTGAAAAACCTCGAAAAAAGCTTTGGTCTGGCCAAGATCATTCAGGGTGTGAACCTGCAGATCGCCAGGGGTGAACGCCACGCGGTTATTGGGCCAAACGGGGCCGGGAAATCGACCCTGTTCAACCTGATCACCGGGCGGTTCGCGCCGACCTCGGGTGGGGTGTTTCTGCACGGCGAAGATGTCACCGGATTGAAGCCCTTCGAGATCAACCGCCGTGGCCTCAGCCGATCTTTCCAGATCACCAACATTTTCCCCAACATGACCGTGTTCGAAAACATTCGTTGCGGGTTGTTGTGGACAATGGGGTATCGCTATTCGTTTTGGCACCTGATTGGTCGGCAGCAGGATGTGACTGAAAAGGCTGAGGGAATTCTGGCACAGATCAATCTGACCTCGCGCCGGAATGAACTGGCAGGCACGCTGGCTTATGCCGAGCAGCGCGCGCTTGAGATTGGGATCACGATCGCTGGTGGGGCCGATATCATTCTGCTGGACGAACCCTGCGCCGGGATGAGCCATTCAGAAACTGACCTGATCGTCGATCTGATACGCAACGTGACCGAGGATAAGACACTATTGATCGTCGAGCACGACATGGGCGTGATCTTCGATTTGGCCGACAAGATCTCGGTCCTTGTTTATGGCGAAGTGATCGAATCCGACACGCCGGACGTCGTGCGCGCATCGGTGAAAGTGAAAGAAGCCTATCTGGGCGCAAGTTTGGAAGAGGAGGCGGTGTAATGCTTCAGGTCACCGACTTGCACGCATATTACGGAAAAAGTCACATTCTTCAGGGGGTGAACCTTGAAGTGGGCGAGGGCGAAATCGTCTCGCTGCTGGGGCGCAACGGGGTTGGGCGGTCAACTACCTGCAAGGCGATCATGGGCGAGGTCGCGCCGCATGGGTCGATCAAGTTCCGTGGCCAGGAGATCGCTGGCCGCAAGAGCTTTGAGATTGCCAAGGCCGGGATTGGCTACGTGCCCGAAAACCGGGATATCTTTCCCGGTCTCACAACGCGCCAAAATCTGATACTGGGGCTGAAGCCGGGCCAAAAGGACGGCGATGGCCGCTGGTGTATCGAGGACATGTTTGAGATGTTTCCCAACTTGCGCAACCGTGCGGATGTGGATGCCTCGGTCATGTCGGGCGGCGAAAAGCAAATGCTGACCATCTGTCGCGCTTTGATGGGCAATCCCGATTTCATCATGATCGACGAACCGACCGAAGGTCTGGCCCCGAAGATTGTTGAGCAAGTGGGGGATCTGCTGCTGCAGATTGCCGAGCGTGGCGTCTCGATCCTGTTGGTCGAGCAAAAGCTGACTATCGCTTTGCGTGTGACCAACCGGGTTTACGTCATGGGTCACGGGCACATGGTTTACGAAGGCACCCCGCAGGCATTGCGCGAAAATGACGAAATCCGGAAGGAATGGCTGGAGGTCTGAGGCAGTGCCACAGGCACCTTGCCCATAGTAAGCCGCGCTGTCAGCAATACCGCAAAAGGATTGAAGGGAACTTCGTAAATGCGGAGTTTCCTTCTTTTGTTGGTGCACCAGATTATTTTTTCAGGAACGGTGCCATTGTTTTAAAGAACTTCTCGCCATAGGGCGGGCGAAGAGCCTTGAAGACACCATCCATGTTGATCTGCTTGAAAATAGCCTTTGCGTGGCTGAACCGTTTGAAGCCGTGCAGGCCGTGAAAAGCGCCCATGCCACTATTCCCGACGCCGCCAAAGGGTAGGGTGTTCTGGGTCGAATGCATGATGGTCTCGTTGATGCACGCTCCGCCGGAAATGGTGCTTTCCATCACCTGCTCCTGCTCGCCCGCGTCCTTGGCAAATACGTAAGCCGCTAGGGGGCGCGGACGGGTGTTGGCAAAGCTAATGGCCTGATCCAGCGAGTCGTAAGGCAGGATTGGCAGGATCGGCCCAAAGATTTCATCCTGCATGACGTCCAGCGCCGGATCGGCGTCGACGATCAGTGTCGGAGGCAGAATTTTCTCGTTTGTGGCTGAGAGATCTTCATTGGCGGGATTGACCTGAACGACCCTCGCCCCTGCCGAGCGTGCTTGCTCCACAAGGCCCTTGAGCCGATCGAATTGGCGGTCGGTCACAATATGGGTGACATCCGGGTTGCCGGACAGAGTCGGGAAGGCCTCGGCAAGTTTTGCCGCAAGCTGGGTGGCGAATTCTTCCATCTTTGCGCATGGGACCAAGACATAGTCCGGTGCCAGGCAAACCTGACCCGCATTGAATCCTTTGCCCGCCGCAATCCGGGCGACCGCAAGGTTCATATCTGCGCTGGGGGCGATGATGGCGGGGTTCTTGCCTCCAAGTTCCAGCGTTGTCGGCACCATATGTTCAGCTGCTGCGCGAAGGACGTGCGGGCCAATGGTGCTGGCGCCGGTAAACAGCAAGTGGTCAAAAGGCAGGGCGGTGAACGCCTGCGCGACGTCAACGCCCCCGGTCACAACCACGGCTTCGTGCGGGGCGAAGTTTGCCTCTATCAGCGACTTCAAAAGGTCGGATGTGCGGGATGTGAACTCTGACGGCTTCAGCATGACCGAGTTGCCTGCCGCAAAGGCTTCGGCCATTGGGCCGATGGCCAGATAGATCGGAAAGTTCCAGGGGCTGACAATCCCAATGACACCCAGGGGTTGATAATGGATGCGACCGCGCGCGCCCAGCAAGCCCAACGGAAACTCGACTTTTGCCTTTTCAGGGCGCATCCAGCGATCAAGGTTGTCCCGCGCGAATTTTAACTGTTTTACCGTGCCAACGATGTCGGCTGCGATTGTTTCATGTTGTGACCGATTGCCAAAATCGGACGAGATCGCGTCAATCATGGCATCGCGATTATCCAGTACTAGGTCGATTAACCGCGTGATGCGATCCTTGCGTTCAGCCGCGTTTGGCACGCCATGTTCGGCCTGGTGGGCTTTTTGTGTCTCCAAAAGCGTCGCGAGGCTCTCGGCGGGGTTGGGGCTATGCTGGTTCAATACGCGTCTCCTGCGGTTGGCTTTGCGGTGTGCAACCGCCTTCCTGTTGGTCTGTGTGCCCGTTCTGTCCCCTTGGTCACAAGGGTCGGGTTTCGTTTCTTTGCCGCCGGGCTGCGAAGTCTGCGTTGACATTTATCCGGCGATGTGGAAGGTAAGTGATCGTTCACTAATTAGCAAGAGCGCAGTATGACCCTGACCACAGAAGACAGGTTCAAGACCGGCATGCAGTTGCTGGCGGCCTCAACGACCATCATCACTTCAGAATTCGAAGATTCGCGTGCTGGAATGGCGGCGACAGCGGTATGTTCGCTAACGGCCGATCCGCCAGCTTTGTTGGTTTGCATCAACCGAACAGCGCGAACATATGGCGTCGTGATGGACAGCCGAAAGTTTGCCGTAAACCTCATACCTGATGACATGACCGAGGTTGTCGGTGCCTTTTCGTCAAAAATGGACAAGGAACAACAGTTCCAGGCAGCCGGGACATGGATCAAAGGAGATCTGGGTCTGCCTGTTTTGAAAGAGTCCGTCGTGTCCTTTGAATGCGTGGTCGACAACTGGGCAAATACGAAGACACATGCGGTGTTCTTCGGTATGGTGAAAGAAGTTCACCTGAACCCGGAAAAGTCGGCGCTTATTTATGGGCGCAAGGGATTTCACAAACTCACACCGCTGGAAGGCTGATGTGGGGTCAAAGTGAATTTTCACCTGACTTCGCACGCCCTACGCCACCAAAAAACGACAATCACGTAACTTAAGAATTGCCGTGATGATGCCCGGGAGGAGACACCAATGCCGACGCTTGGACAGCTGATCGACCGAAACGCAGACCGCTTTGGAGATCAGGATGCTTATGTGGAATTGGACCGCCGTCGCAGTTGGCGCGAGTTGGGCCAGCGAACGGATGCGCTGGCGCATACGTTGCGGTCGCTGGATGTCCGCAAAGGTGATAGGGTCGGGGTGATCCTGCCCGACTGCATAGAGGTTGCGGAAACCATTGGCGCTTGCGCCAAGGCCGGTGCGATTCGAGTGGGTCTGAACTATCGCCTTGCCCCGCGCGAAATCGGCGCGCTGATTGACGACGCGGGCTTGGATGTTCTGATCGTGCAGGACACGAAAGTTGCAATCGCCCAAGACGCGTTGACCTTCAGCAAGCGCCAGCCGGTGCTGGTAGGGGTCGGTTCCCAACATGCGTTGGAGCGGGACTATGAAACCCTTATCGCATCAGCATCTGATCGCGGGGCCTTCACCCATACCCCGCATGAGCAATTGATGATCTGCTACACCACCGGTTCAACCGGTTTGCCGAAAGGTGCGATCTATCCTCACGCGTTGATGATCAAGTCGATGGGTGTAATCGCCCTGACGGAAGGTGCGGGTCCGGACGATGTCTGGTTGCACGCGATGCCGGCATCGGGCGTTCCGATCATTCACCTACTGCGTAACATGTTCCACGGCACCAAATGTGCCATTGTCGGCGAATGGGATGCTGAAACGGCGCTAAAGCTTATTGACCGTGAGCAGGCGACGATCTGCGTTCTGGTGCCAATGATGCTGAACGACCTGCTGTCTTCCGGCCTGATTACGCAATACAATTGCTCGTCGATCCGGCAGCTGGGGTATGGGTCTGCGCCAATTCCACCCGCGACAGTGCGCGATGCGCTCAAGGCTTTCGGGTGCAAGTTCTTGCAGATGTTTGGCACGACCGAGCTGATGGGCATGGGCATGATGTTGACCGCAACGGATCATGAGCGCGCTTTGAAAGACGGGCACAATTGTCTCGAAAGCGCGGGCCGGCCACTTTTCTACGTGGACGTCCGTGTCGTTGACGAGCAGGGCAATGACCTTCCCAGCGGTGAGGCAGGTGAGCTGCTGATTCACTCGCCTTACGTGATCCCGGGCTATTGGAATCAGGCGGTAGAGTATTCGGAAACCGTCCGCGATGGTTGGCTGCATACCGGGGATATCGCTGTTATCGATGCAGAGGGCTACGTCCATCTCAAGGACCGGGCAAAGTTCCGCATCAAGTCCGGCGGCTATAACGTGTTCCCGGTCGAGGTCGAAAACTGTCTGGCTGAACATGATGCAGTCGACGAAGTCAGTGTGTTCGGCCTGCCGGATCCGAAATGGGGGGATCGGATTCATGCCGTTGTCACCCTGAACTCTGATACGGCTGTTAGTGGCGCAGAACTGCGTGAGTACTGCCGGGGTAAGATTGCCAACTTCAAAATCCCGAAAGATATCGAGATTTGGGACGCATTGCCCAAAGGACCGACCGGCAAAATTCAAAAGCGCGAGATCATCGAGATTTGCAGTCGCGACGACCAAAGCGGTGCGGCATAAGCACCGTTCCTCACCGAATGCTCTTGGTCAGGGGATGAAAGCTCGAAAAACAGTGTGAGGTTTGATCGTTGAAATGCGATCAAGCCTCTTCGTTTCAATAGCCCACCTCAAATGAAGCAGGCCATCCGATTGGGCAAGTGACCCAGTGAAATCTCTGTCGCTTGCCGCGTGTACCTACGCTTCCATGTGGCGCAGAACCGATCTCTGAAAGTAGGTCAGCGGAGATTCAGCCCCAGGACCAGAGGCCATTTTGCCGACCGTGTATTTGGGCGACATCATCGCACGCTGCATTTTCTCGACGACATATACATCTTCAGTCTGGAAGTCCTGGGTTTCCAGCGGATGCACTTTCCAGTGCGAGCTTTTGATCATGCCGGATACCTTGTCATAGCCGGGGATATCTTTGACAGATCCGCGGCTCGACATCCATGATTTTGCGGCCCAGACATAAGCATGCAACCGTGTCACACCGGCGCTTACAGGCTCCATCACGGATATTGAGAAGGACCACGGGCTTGCCACGATCAGGGTCGTCGGGAACAACATGTAGACGCCGCCATAGCCTTCTTTCTCAGCATGCGGGATTTTCTTCGCGTTCCATTTGTCCATGCGCGTAGACACGAAATTCGGAACACGCGAACGCACGGTTTCATTCTCGGTCGAGTACCAAACCTGATTGTCACCATAAGGGTCCCAGATGTTCTTGTCCTGAGTTGGGCCGCCAAGGGTGTTCTTGTGCAGATAGGCCAGATGGTATCCGTCGATCGCATTCTCGAAGAACACTTTCCAGTTGCACTGCATTTCATAGGTTACAGGTTCACCGTAAGATATCAGTTCAGGGCTGGTGATGTCGTGCGGCCAGACGACATCTTCCAATCCGCTGAGCCAATCGGACAGGTCCTGATCGGGTTCGGGATTGGCAAAGACAATGCCCTTGAACACCGCGACCGAAGCTCTGTGCAGGCCGTTTTCTTTTTTGTTGATGTCCGGGAAACAGGCCTTCTGGTCAGGGATGCCACGCAGCGCGCCATCCAGGCCAAAAGTCCACGAGTGATAGGGGCACACGATCGTTTTGCCCGCATTTCCGCAGCCGCGGTCCAGCAATTCGGTTCCGCGATGGCGACAAACGTTGTGGAACGCCCGCAGTTCGCCGTCGTTTCCGCGGATTACGACCAGGGTAAAGTGCCCTGCCTTGGCCGTCATGTAATCGCCCGCATTGGCAACCTTTGACTCGACGCCAGCAAACACCCAGCTGCGCGAAAACAGTTTCTTGTTTTCCTGCGCCAGCCATTCATCTGATGTGTAGGCTTCAGAAGGCAATTCCTGGGTGGCGACCTCTGGCATTTGGTTCGGCTGTTGCATGAATGATCTCACAAATGGCTGCTAAGTTTTCATTATTGTCAAAGTTGACAGATAACCTTAAATGCGCCATATGTCAATGCAAAGTGATCGTTCACTAAAGTTAAAAAATTTGAAGAAATTGGCCGCAAGAACTGCGGTTCATCAAGATTTCATAGGCTCTTGTCCTGAGCCTGATGAAGGGATTGGAAATGCCATGCCGCGCCCGAGCTTAAAACCGCAACGGTCAGAAGAAATCCTTGATGCCTATATGACCTGCGTGGCCCGGTACGGGCTTGATGGTGCCACCCAAGAGCGTGTCGCGGCCGAGGCTGGTGTGAAGCGACCATTGTTACGGCACTACCTTGGCAATCGTGACCAGATGATTGCTGCGCTGAATCTGCATGTCGCAGACGCGTTCAACGAGCTGACATTGGAGCTGGACTGTCATCTTACACAGATAGAAACAGGCGATCAGCTCTTGGAAATCCTTTTTGCCGAAGATGAAGAGATCGACCCGCGGCTTGCTGCTGCGTGGCAGGGGTTATCCGCATCAGTCGGGGATCATCCCGAACTTGCCGAGCCGTTGCTGGAAGTCTTGGCACGTTTTGTGGCGGTTCTTGAGAAGTTCCTTGGTCGCGTGTCGCCCGACGCTACACCAGAACGGGTCAGGGCCGTGGCGCAGGGCATTTCAACGATCTTCCTGTCCCTCGATTCACTGGCCGCACTTGATGCGCCGTCAAATTGGCGTACTGAATTGAAGCGGGCGGCTTCATTGCTGACGGAAACTTTGTAATTGCCAAGTCGGGTCGCATTCGACACCGTCAGCGCGGCAGACCCTCTTCAGTTTGGGCCTGCGTTGACAGCCAGTGACGAAAGCTGCGCAGCGACGGATCGTCCGACTTGGTTTTTGGCCAAACAAGATAGTAGGCGCCCATCATCTCGACTGCGTCCGGAAAGGCTGCGATCAGTTTGCCTGTCGCGAGGTCCTGTTCGATCAAATAATTTGGCAGTAACGCAACGCCGAGACCGTGAACCGCCGCCTGATTGATCGTTGTGTATTGATCGTAAATCGTTCCGGGCAACGCGTCGGGATGGCTTGTCCCCATATGGCTGAACCATTCTTGCCAGGCATGGGGCCGGGTCTGGATGTGCAGCAATGGGAGTTTCAGCAGATCTCGCGGTGATGACGGCGCGCCTTTGGGCAGCAAGGATGGCGCGCAAACCGGCAATACACTTTCCACGCGCAGCAACAGCCGATCCGTGCCGGGCCAATCGGGTTCACCAAAATACAGCGCTGCGTCGAAGGGTTCAGAGGTAAAGCTAAACGGACGCAGGCGTGTCGACATGTTGATGGTTATTTCCGGATGCATGCGGGCAAATTCCGGCAATCTGGGCACCAACCACCGCATTCCGAACGTCGGCAAGATCGCAAGGTTCAAGGTGCCACCAATAGGAGCCATGTGCAGCTTTAACGAGGCCTGAGCGATCTGGTTCAGACCTTGCCGGACTTCAGCTACATATTCCTGCGCAACCGGGGTCAGCAGCAGGCGTTTGCGATCCCGACGGATCAGATCGACACCTAGCTGGGCTTCCAATGTTTGCAATTGACGGCTGACGGCACTTTGGGTCAGGGCAAGCTCATCAGCGACCGCAGAAGCCGAGCCTAAGCGATCCAGCGCTTCAAGGGCGCGGAGTGATGAGATTGAGGGGAAAAGGCGGCGTGGCGCTACCATCTATGCGGTCTGCTCATGAGTTACCCTGTTATCTTGCAGTTATTTGCGATTTGTTCAAACATCTTGTTGAATGTCTGCTTCAGTAGGTGTTCGGGCCTAAAATCCTCGTCACTGCCACTCCTGCGCATCATAGATCCACCCTTCCTTATGCCGTCCGGCCCAATAACCGATCGCAGACAGGTCGGTCATGTATTCGGGGTCGAAGGGTTCCTGCGGTTTTCTTTGAAATTCCTTGGGGATATAGGTGATGTTGGCTTGAAACCCGTCCCGGTTCGCGAGGGTCAGGATGCTTTCGATATTGCCAAGGCTTTGCGAACGGATCAGCATTTCGAACGCGCGGTTAGCCACAGCGGTTGCATTTCCGGGCAACGGATCGAAACTCGGTTCCAGCGTTTTATTGTGGATCAGCCAAATGCGGTTTTTTTGATTGCTCAGCCCTGCGTCCCGCAACAGCTGACGCATCTGCAAGTCATATGGGTAGGCAAAAATCTCGCGGGTTAGGCCGCCATCCACATGCAGTTCTTCGCGTTGTACTTCGCCATTGGTCACCTTGATTGTAACGGGTTGAAACACGACAGGTATCGAGGCCGAGGCCAGAATTACGTCCCGGATGAGATCCCGCGCGCCCGGCGTGTCGGTTTGGGCGATCGCCCCGATGTTCCACAGCACCGGACGTTCCGCATCGATGTTGGTGGTGCCGATCAAAAGCTGGCGGCCCAATCTGTGCTGCTCCGCGATCTCGCGGATCAGATCGTCGGTCAGTTCTAGCTTGATTGCCGCTTTCAGTGGCGTTGCTTTGGTCAGAAAACCGCGCCCAAAGACGGCACCCGAAACGTCCAATCGCACGACATCCCGGGTCGCGGTTTCGGTATAGAACCGCTTCAGGCGGCTGTCATAATCCGGACCGAGGAACGCAAAAGGCGCGATCAGCGCGCCAGTGGAGATTCCAGTGACCACATCAAAGGACGGGCGGTTGCCCTTGTCGGTCCAACCATTTATAACGCCGGCCCCAAAAGCGCCGTGCTGGCCTCCGCCCGATAGCGCAAGAATGTTCAGGCCTTGCCCCCTTGGAACCTGTGCTAGCGTCTTGTGCATTTCCGCATTGAGAGTTGCCAGACGGTCGCGGCTATCATCTTCGAAATACCGGCTGTCCGGGGTTGTGCCAACCGGCAGAAAGGTCTCGTAATTTTCGGACGTCGGTGTAAGTGCTGAACGATCATAGCTGCCGGCACAGGCGGTTAGCATCAGCAAGAGAACGAAATTGACGTAAATCTTGAGTGAGGGCATCGGTGAATTGTCCGTCTTGAAAGTGGTGCCGCTCTGTATAGTGCCAAACATATTTTGTTGAGTGCCAAATCTCCGCAGGTGCCTAAATCTGGTTGTATCGTTAGGTCTTGTGCGAAATGACACCGATCGAAACGGCAGACATTGCAATAATGCGCTTACTCGATTCGGCCGATCTCATTCTTTAAATTGTCACCATTGACAGTTGATTGCTGTTTGCCTATTTCGTTTCAAAGCACCGTAAGATCGGGCCTGTGTTAAACACTGTTGCTGAGGTCAAAACGTTTAGCTTGCCAACCGTGAAGACGACGGCCCTAGGAGGGGACAGCATGCCACAAATGTACCATGAGTTACCTGCAGAAGCTTATACATCGCAGCAGTGGTTTGACCGTGAACAGCGAGAGATATTCTCAAAAACATGGCGTTTTGCTGGCTTTATGGAAGATTTGCCCGAGCCAGGCCATTATCTTTCGGTTCAGGCGGGATTGAACAACTTGTTCATCGTCATGGGGAGGGATCGCAGGCTGCGGGCCTTCCACAATATCTGCAGACATCGGGGCACCCAATTGATCCGCGCTGTGGGAAAGACCCAAAAAGCGCTGACCTGCCCCTATCACGACTGGACCTATGATCTTGAGGGCAACCTGATCTCGGTCCCGGATGAGCATCGCGAATATAAGTCCGTCGACAAATCCTGCCTTGGCCTGAAACCTGCTTCGGTCGATATCTGGAAAGGTATGTTGTTTGTGCATCCCGACCCGAACGCAGGGTCGATCATGAAATGGTTCGGCGACGTGGACGATAAGGTCGGACCACACGTGCCAGAAGAGCTGGTGGAACACGAGGACACCTCGAACACCTACGAAATCAAGGCCAATTGGAAGATCGTCGTCGAAAATTACATCGACGTCTACCATCTGAGTCACCTGCATTCGAACACCCTACAAATGTATGACCACGCCAATGCGCAATATGGTTGGTGCGGGCCGCACTACATCTTTTGGGAGCCGCCGGTTGAAGAGTTCGTCAAAGATCAGAACAAAAAGCTTCAGATGCCGCGGGTCGTTCCCGAAGATCAGAATGGTGCATGGGTGCCGATGCTGTTTCCGGGGGTCGGAATTGGCGCGTCCGAGGACGTATGGAACGTCTTTATCATTACCCCGCTTGCTCCGGACAGGACGCGGATTCTGAACCGGACGCGTGTTGCCAATGCCTCGGGCTGGGAGTTTTCGAAACAGGCCACCCGGTCGGCGTCCTTCTGGAACAATTTTGGCATCAAAGGCAAATATGAAGGTGATGATGCGTATGATGAAAACGATCCGATGGCCTCGGGCGATTTCACGCAAGAGGACATCTATGCCTGTGAACAGCAACAGAAATCCCTGACCTCGCCTTATTTCGAAGTCGGTCCAGCCGCCGTTGGGGAAAGCCCCGTGGTTCAACACCAAAGGGTCGTTCGCGATTGGTTACAAGAAGAATGATCAACCCCGACGACCGGTTGTCGATTGCGACCTTGCTGCGGGTCTTCCGCACAAAAATCGCAACGACCTGGGGTCTGACCCTGGTTGAAACGGGGTTGTTTATCTTCCTTCCCCTGTTGATCGGCTATTCGATCGACGGCCTGTCGAATGGGGACTACACGTCGTTCATCCATTTCGGTGTTGCGATGGCAGCGCTGCTGGTTGTGTCGACGTTGCGGCGTGTTTACGACACGCGGGCCTATGGCACGATCCGCGTCGAATTGGGTAAGGCGCAGGCCAAACGGGATGCGGGGCGCGAGGTCTCGGTGCTAAATGCGCGGGTACTGATGGCCCGCGAGTTGGTTGATTTTCTGGAGAATGAGGCCCCTGAATCGATGGGTGCAGTCGTGCAGGTTCTGATCTCGGTTGGTATTCTGATGTCCTTTCACGGGGCACTTGCCACCGCCGCAGGGGCCGCTGCTGTGATTATCCTGATCATCTTTACCCTGTTTTCGCGTCGCTTCTTCCGCCTGAATGGGCTGTTGAACCACCAGTCAGAAAGACAGGTGACTGCGTTGCAAAGCATGGATCTGAAAAAGATCGGCCAGCACTTGTTCCGATTGCGCACGCATGAGGTTCGGTTGTCGGATTCCGAGGCACTTGTCTATGCTGCGATTTTTGCTGTCTTGCTCAGCATGCTGGCCTTCAACCTGTGGTTTGCGGCGATGCAAAGCGGGGCGACGGCAGGGCAGATCTTCTCGGTTGTTACCTATTCGTTCGAGTTTGTGCAATCGGTCGTGATTTTACCGATGGTCCTGCAAAGCCTCGCGCGCTTGTCCGAGATCACCGAGCGGATCAACGCACCGGCATCGAAACAGGGTGCCAATGCCTAATACGTTTAATTCAAACACCCGTCCCATATCGGGTATCATCACACATCCTGCCCTTTCGCACGGCACGAATTTCGGAGGCTCAAATGACCAGAGTTTTTCACCCGCTTGAGGTGCTTGAAACGCGTAGTGAGATCGGCGGGCAGGCCAAATCCGTCATGTTTGACGTGCCGCCACATCTGGCCAAAGACTTTGCCTGGCGTGCCGGTCAGCACCTGACCCTTCGCTTTTGGATCAAGGGTGAAGACGTGCGCAGAAGCTATTCGATCTCGTCTTCGCCCGTTTCAGGCGATCCGCTGCGTATCACCGTCAAACGGGTGAAAAAGGGGCTCGTCAGCAACCATATCAACGATACGGTTCAAAAGGGTGATGTGATCGACGTCATGCCGCCATTTGGTAGTTTTTGTCTGGATACAGACCCGGAGGAACGGCGCACACACTATTTCTTTGGGGCGGGCAGCGGTATCACCCCATTGTATTCCATGCTTAAGTCTGTGCTATTGGCCGAACCGTGGTCGGTTGCACATCTGGCCTATGGCAATGCGAATGCGGACAGTATCCTGTTCAAAGACAAGTTTGCCGAATACCAGCAGACGTTTCCGGAACGCCTGACGGTGCATCACCTTCTGTCCAAGCCTTCAATGTGGTCCAGTTTCGCCTATTGGCGCAGGGGTGTCATCGACAAGGATGCGATCGAGGCGCTGATCACAGAAAATCCGCCTTATGCCCAGAATGCCCAGTACTACATCTGTGGTCCCGGCGGGATGAACAAAGCGGTCAAAGACGCGCTTATGTCTTTGGATGTGCCCGCCAATCGGATTCACATGGAAAGCTACGGCGGCGCGCAAGAGACCGATGACAGTATCAAGGGCGTTGATGCTGTTGTGGACATAACGCTGAACGGTCAGCGACAATCGGTTCAGATGGCATCTGGTCAGACGATCTTACAGGCTGCCCAACAGGCGGGGTTGGAGCCGCCATATTCCTGCCAGTCTGGGGTCTGTGGGGCGTGCCGGTGTAAGGTGAAAAAGGGTTCGGTTCATATGCGGGCACGAACCGCTTTGGATGATAATGAGATCGCGAAAGGTGCCGTGCTGTCCTGCCAGGCGGTTGCCACGACAGACAAGCTTGCGGTTAGTTACGATTAACCCGGCCGTTGGCCAGGCAGTCGCCGTCAGGTTTTTTCTTCCAATGTTTCAGCCAATTTCAGCGCAGCGAAATAGGACGAATAACCCCATGTTTTCGGAGGTTTAAGCGGAATGAAAGCATCCGTGGTGATAAAAAGGTTTATGATTCCGTGCGCGACGATCTCGCAGGCTTGTTTGTCGGCTTTTGGGTGTGAGCCAAGAACGATATCTATCGCGACCTTGTAAAAGGCCTCCATCGATTCCAGCAACGGTTTGCGAAGTTCTGGATAAATCTCAATCGAGTTTACGAGCGCCTGATAACAAATGTTGATCCGCGGATCCATCTCACCGTCAGAGTTGAACAGGGCCTCGATTAGATTGCGGACATCGGGATTCTCGGCCAGCGCAACGCGCAATGTTTCGGTCTGTTTGCTGAACGTTTCGACGACATGCTCACCTAGCGCCAGAACCATTGCTTTGCGGTTGCCAAGATGATGGCGGATCAGTGGGCGCTTCAGCCCGGCTTGTGCCGCAATATGTTCAAGTGTGGCCCCTTCGACGCCGTAGCGAACGACGCACGACATAAATGCATCGAGGACTTCTTTTTTTCGTTGATCTTGTACAGAGGGGCGACCCATGCGATGACCCTTACGTAGGAACGGAATTTTAGAGATATTTTAGTTGAGATTGATTGTCAAGACTGACAGTCAATTTAATTCCAAAATATCTACCGCTCTTCAACGTTTTCTGAGCTATCGCCCGCCGTTCCAGCAGGCAACCTAACGCAAGCGATGTTCAAGCGTCCCGGTAGGGCGAAGTGTTTTGGGGCGGTGGGTCTAGGTGAAAAGCCCAAGCCTTTCTCCGCCTGCCACATCCGCAAATCTATTAAGATTTGGGAACAGAGTGTTCAATGCCGACGGTTGCACACCAAACCAAAGAGACAGGTCAGCATAAAGTTGATCGGTCGAGGTCGTTGGGATCAAAACGCCGTCGCCCACATCAAGCGCGTTTTCGCTGGCCAGGCCAAGTTCGGGGTAATCCCCCAGAATCTGCCCACCTTTGACAGCATTGCCCATAACCAGGGTATTGCCCCCCCAACCATGATCCGTACCGTTGCCATTCGACGTCAGCGTCCGGCCGAAATCTGATCCCGTGAAAGTCACAACACGATCCGCCAAGCCCATATCGTCAAGCGTTGCCTGAAACGCTCCCAACGCTTCGGACAATACGCGCAGCATACGGGCATGGTTCGCCAACAGTTCATCATGATGGTCCCAGCCAATATAGCGTACAAAGAACGTTTGCTGCTCGTGACCCAGCCGGTCCGAGGCGGCAATCGTCTTGGCGACCATGCGCAATTGTTGCGCGAGGTCCGAAGACGGGAAGGAGCGGGGTATCTTGATCCCACGGGTTGCGGATTTAAACGTCTCGTGTTTGGACTGCGCGTCGCGGGTCAGGTTCAGATATGTCTCGCGGAAGGGATCGCCGTTTTGATCGGCATTCATCATTCGGTTGAAACTGTCCAAAAGCAGGTCGTTGAGGGGACTTTTCTCTTCTTTCACGTATAGACCGACGCTGCCCTTGTTTGTGATTGAATATGGCAAGTCGATCGTGCCGTTCTGCGCAATGTTGTTTCCGGCCAAAGAGATGTTCATTCCGATCTCGTGCACCGATTTTGAGGGCTGTAGGTCATCAGCAAAGAACCCGAACCATCCGTCGTTCACACGCAGATCCGGGCGCGAGGTTTGCCAGTGTTTGAACTGGTCCGCGTGGCTCAGCAGTCCCAAGGGGAGTGCGGCCGAGCCGTCAAAGAACTGCTCTTTCCGGACCTGTTCGACCAAGGGCCCAACATTGGCGACAAAAGAGAGGCGCCTTTGATCGAACAGCTCGGCCATTTCGGGCATCGACGGGTGCAGGCCAAAGCTGCGGCCCAGCCGATCTTTGGGCGTATCCAAGTCCAGCAGCTCACCTCGCGAAAGGGCAAGATTGGCCCGCGTCTCCGAGTATTGGCCGTGCGCGATTTTGTCTTTTGGTACCAGCATGTTGAAGCTGTCATTGCCACCATCCAACATAACAAAAACAAGCGCCCTGCGGGCGGGCTTGATCATTCCCGTCCCAGCTTGCGCCAAACCGGGCAGGGCGGCACCCATCATTGCGCCAGTTGCGGCAACACCGGTCGAGGCCAAAAACTGCCGGCGCGTAAAGGATTTGATCAGCATGGGCTCAGGCCTCCTGCACGGTGAATTCTGGGGAAACGGCAATCATGAAGGCGATGGTCTGCACCACCCATTCGGGATTGTCCGCATACTGCACATAGGCCTGCTTGATCCGTTTGCGCACTTCGGCATCAGTCCGACCGGTCAATAGGACCGAAATCCGATCTATCAGCTCATCATGACGGCCTCGGTTCTGTGCGATTTTGATCTCTTCGCTCAGGTCGAAGCGCAGCGCGTTCTTGGAATTGGCCCATAGTGTATCGGGGTCAAATTCCATCACCATCATCTGTTCAGGGCCCGTGCCGATCTGAGTCGAGACCAGCGGCAAGTAGCCGCCAAAGAACCAATAGTAGATGTTGTTGACATAAGCGACCGAGGTCGCGGCCGTGTGCAGCTCGAACTCGGGCGCGCGAAGGCCCATCTTCTGCAATGCGCCATGCGGGGTGAAGTCGGGTTTGTAGAAATTGAACACCGTGGGCGCGGACAGCGGATGCATCTGCAGCGCCTCTTGAATGTCATCACCCAGCAGCCACAGCTTGCCGGTCTGGTTATGCGCTCCAAACGCAAGCAGAACCTGCGTGACGCGATGCAGGGGCGATTTTAGCTTTTGGGACTGAACTACTTTTGTCGGGGATTTGTATGCCGAAGGAAGACGTTTGGCGGCAACCTCATTGGTCAATGGGTAGGTCAGGATTGTGCGAACCGCGCTTTTCAGATCTCCGTTTGAGCCAAATGCCTGCGACACCGCTTCGACATAGGCGGGCGAGGGATTGGATGTGACCAGCCGGTTGATCAGATGGGTTGCGATGAACGGCGCGGTCGTAGGGTGGGCAACCAGTTGGTCGATGGTCGAACGAATTTCTTTCGGGCCGGACTGATCGCCGGGCAAGGTCAGACGACCGTTCAGCAGGGATTTTGCGCCGCGGTCGTGAAAGGCTTCTTCCACGATCATCGGTTTGGTCGCGTCAATGAAGGGCACTGTCTTATAGGCCTTTTCGACCCCATCATCGAACTGAACTGGATAACCATTATAGCTGTCTTCCCAGAACGACGTGTTCCACTCGTATTCATAGGCTGCGGGCAGCAAGCCGGTGAAGACCCGAGCCAGTTCCTTGATGTCGCGATTGTCATAGGTCGGGATCGGATCCCCACTGGCATCCAGTTTTTCCGTGCCATCGGGGTTCAGCTCGAACAAGCCAATCGAAAACAGCTGCATGATCTCACGCGCATAGTTTTCATCCGGATGGGTGTTCTTGGCCTCGTTCGCCTTTTGATTGGTCATATGCGACAGGTAGATACCCATCATCGGGTGCACCGACACATCGTACAGAAGGTCTGAATAACTGCCGAACGCGTGCTTATAGAGCAGGTCATAGTAATTCGCCATCCCGATGGCATCCAGCTCCAACGATGACGCGTCCGAGATGACTAGGATCTCGGACAGTGCCTGCGCAACACGCTGGCGCAGCAGATCGTCGCGTTGCGTCAGGGTGTGGTTCCACCAGGCCATGTGGAAATACCATTTATAGGGCAGGGCGGGGTTGTTGCCGTCGCCGTTGATCGCCCATTCGCCATGCGCGCGTTTTAGGCGCTTTCGGAAGCTCTTCCAAATCTTGCGAGTGGACTTTTCGAACGGCCCTTTGTTACCGATCGAGGCGTTCAGCTGATCATCCAACCAGCGTTCCGGGCCGGTCTTGCTAACCTGATGCAGTAACCTCTGATCGGCCCCAAGCGTGGCCTGCATCAAGAATCGACTGGTGTCTTCCAAGGATGACTTCATGGTGGATGGCGGTCCTTTAGATCTGACGACAGTAGCTGGGATTGGCATAAATTGTCATGTGAGACAAAATAAAACTTAGCCCCGCCGTTTCAACCCGAAGAATCCGATGTCCGCAAAAAAAATGCCCCGTTTCCGGGGCAGTTGGGGTTAAATTTGTAGGGTAGCTTTAGTTTGCGTAGTTCATTTTCAAACCAAGCGATGAGGTATTGCCATCGTATTCGATCGCCGCGTCTTCGAACGCCGGCAACGATCTGACGCCTGCGCCCTCGGAATAAGCCCAACCTTCTTGCGGGATCGGCCCTTTCATCTCGAACTGGCCGTTGTCGTTCTGGTCATGGTGTATCATGATCGCAAGCTGTCCGGGTTTCTGGTTCTCAAGCGTTCCGGAAACTGTGCTACCTGAGGCCGGGATCTTCGCGTAGCCCACGATTTTCGCCATCTGGCTTTGGTCAAATGCGGTCTTATCGTCAAAGGCCAGGACGTGGATGACGCCCCCGCGTCCGGCGTCGACACCAGTGATATCGATCTGTATGTCCCCGGCCGTAGCCTGAGAGGCCGCCAGAGCCATAAGGCCAGCGAAGAATGCAGTCTTGGTCATTGAGTTTCTCCTGAACAGTTAACCAATGTAAATTCCAAACAGGCGCCATGCGAGATCCTGCACGACGTAAAGCAGCCCGAAGGCGAACCACATGATCGTGATGGCGTAGAAAAGCGGCGGGTTTTCCCGGCTGTCGATTGTTTCAATCAAAAAGGCCTGGCCTGTCATGAAGGATGAGGCGGCCCACCACATGAACAGCAACCCCCAGATCGCGTAGACCTGAAACCATGTTGCCAACAGCAAACATAAGAAGATGATCCAGGAAAAGGGGTGAGATTTGAGGTATTGCATTGAACTTCTCTATCTATTTTCGGGGTTTGTGCCCGCATCAAAGTGGGCACGACGAAGGGATACCTATGCGTCACAAAACTGTGTGGCTTTGAAGGGGTTGTGTAACATTCTGGCTTGCCGCCATTGCAGATCAGTTGCAGTTCCGTCCACGCAGGCGACGCGCCAGCTTTTTAGTCATGGATTGCCTGAAGCTGGTCGAATTGCGCTTTATCCAACCGGTAGAACATCAGGGCAACAATCGAGGCCATGTATATGACGAGGCTAAGGCAGGCGTAGTTCCATCCCAGTGCACGGGTGACCTCGGGGGTCAGGTTCGATTGATCTGGCGCTTCCGGAAAGCCAACATATGCCAGAAACATTCCAGAGATCGCTAACCCGCCAGCCGTACCGGCTTTATAGGAGAAGGTAATGACTGATGTAATGATCCCTTCGTTCTGATACCCGTTCTGGCTGATACCCAATTCGACAACGTCCGCCGTCATCGACGTCAATAAGGACGTGGTCCAGACAATCAGGATGATTTGCAGAATGCCGTGGACGAAAAGCAACCAGATCAAAAGCTCGGTGCCGTTCGCAGGGAAAAACCCGATTTCACGCAGTACGTAAGGGGCGACACTTACAATAGCCGCGAGGATCGACAGGTAGATCGCGCTCGATTTTTTGTCGCCAGATCGTGTTATCGGCTTAAGGGTTACGGCCGCAATCACGGCGCCGATCAGGTTTGCCACCAGGATCAAAGCTATCTGATCATTGTTCAACTCCCAGAAGAACGAGGTCAGGTAGGTCCACAATGCTGCTCCGATTCCGGCGCCTACGAAAAAAACGGCTGTGCTAACAAAGATTGAGCGCAAAGCTGGCAGCTTGAACGCTGCGAAAAACTGTCTGAAAAATCCAGAGATGCTGTAGGTCGCCACATGCGAAATATCCAGCATTCTATTCTGCCATTTGCGCGTGCCTAATGCGGTGACAGTGATAGCCAGCGCTATAAGTATTGCACCGACAAGGCCTGCTTCCTGATAGCCGGCCTGGTTGAGGATGCCGTAAGGCATCGTGTCGGTCGGAACCAACCAGATCACATACATCGCGATGACCATGATCTGACCGGCAATCCAGGTGACCGAGACCTTGAGGCCAGACAACATGGTTCGTCCGCCATAGTCCTTGGTCAACTCTGGCACCATCGCGTTGTGTGGTACATCAAACAACGTCATTGCCGTCCGCAGAAGGATCGTTGTGATCAGTAGGAACCAAAACAGCTGGGTCTCTGAAGTCAGTGCTGCAGGTGGGTTCCAAATAAACCAGAACAGGAGTGCGACAGGTATGATCGCCGCGTAGATGAACGGGTGGCGCTTGCCAGCACGAGAACGCGTGTTATCTGACAAGTAACCGACAACAGGATCGGATACAGCGTCGAACATCAGAGCAATGAAAAGCGCAAAACCCACCGTCTCGGCCGGAAGGCCGATGACCAGATTGTAGTAGATAAGCAGGAAAAAGCTCAGCCCGTTCGACAAGATGCCGTTGGCTATGCCGCCTGCCCCATAAAACAGCTGCATGCCGACCGGCGGGCTTTCAGTACTGGTATTCATTTTTCCTCCGGATCTTCTTGCGGCAAGACGGTGAGTGATCGATCACTCAAATCAGATCACAAGGATCGTTTTTTGTCAAAGGTGTTAGACAATGGTACCTAACGACCGCGTCTGAGAAGCAAATGACCGCCGAAGCAACAGGCAATAAGCAGGGGCCATTCGCGTAGTGGAAAGCGAATCCCGACCGCGTTCGCAGTCGGGTGCTTGATCAGAAGTTATGCGACAGGCTCACACGTACAGCGGTGCCGGAAACATCCCGGATCTGTAGGCCCGCGTCAGGTTCGTTCACATCGCCAAGCGTGCCATACGTGACATCAACCAGAATTCGGGTCTGACCAATCGAGTGCACGGCACCAAGCGTGATACCTTTGCCGCCGCCTTCATAGTCAAAGCCAACAAAACCGCCTTCAGGTTCAGAGCGGGACAGAATGCCGTAGAAGTACCATTTCGGGTTCAGTAGGTAGCCGACGCCAATTTGGTAGTCGACCGAGTTTTCCGCAAATTCCGCAAGCGGACCGCCAAGAACCGGAGACTGTACGGCGACATCATCCCAGTTCCTCCAGCGGATCGATCCAAAGGCACCCCAAGGGCCCTTGATCGCACTTTGCACGTTCAGCGCGACTGTCTGAGGGGTGCTCAATTGCGTCGTCACGTCAGATGGCGAAAGGGGTTGCAGCTGTTCGACACCATCCAGATCGTGATCGATTTCCGAGTAGTATGTCAGGTCGGCGCGAAACGCGATCTCCGGGATCTCATACGCGGCACCCACAAGGAAACCGGGGTTGAAGTCACCCTCGGAATCCAGCGAGTAGCTGAGAGAGGGATTGATCAGCGCACCGCTGAAATCGTTAATCTTTTCGAACCGAACCCCGGCAAAGGCACTGAAGTTTTCATTGAACTTGTACCGCGCCATCAAGGCGACCTCGGTGCCGCGATACCTGACGTTGGTGCCAGCAGAAGGAGCGCCCGTACCGGTTGGGTACAGTAGTTTATAGTTGACCGAGTTGAAGCCGTGGATTGCGACTGCCCATTTGTCGCCTACGTCCTGTTTGTAGGCTAGGGACAGGCCGCTAATGCTCGGTGTGACGTTACCAGTTGGCTGTCCGAACTCAGTGCCTTCGGTTTTTGAATCGGCCCATCCTCCGGTGATCTCGACATATCGGCCCTGCTCAAAAAGGAACCGGTTTGCCGACGGAAACCCCTCGATTCCGCCAGCAAATGCTGGGCCTGAAATCAAGCCCGCGCCCAATGCCAATGTTGCGATTTTCTTCATTCTTCCCTCCCTTTCCTCGGCTTTGTTTCTTTAATTTTGCCGAGGGGATCTGATTTGACCGTGGCGCAAGGGCGCTTCGGCCTGTTGAAAGCGCCGTGGTTTGCGCATGGTCGTGCAGCCATCGAATGATGTGTCTTCAAATGATTGCGTTTCTGGCCTGTGGAACTGTTTGCGGTGCAGTAGGGAGGCGCGCAGCGTGTGGCCGTCGCAATTACATGAGATGCGGGAATGTGGTCTTCCGTCTGAATGCAACGCCGCGCCTCTGAAGCGGGCCGTTTTGCAGCAGGCAATACCAATTGGTTCGGCAAACAAGCCGATTGCGCGTTTTTTCATAGTCCCTGTCGTTTTTTTGCAGCCCAGTCTTAGGCCGGGTTTTTGGTCTGATTATTGCGTTGCGAGTAGCCCCGGGGTGACACCTCCTCGTTGCTTAGATGTTTTGATTGGCGCGTTCCTCTTGGGTCCGTGCCGCGTTACGGAACAACTGTTCTGCGCGAACCCTACCAACTACCATAATGTATCGTGGATTGGTCATGGAACTGCCCCTGTTGCTTGCCTGCTGGCTATTTGTTTGTCGGTTATGACAGTTATTTGTTGCACATAGCTGACATCTTTTCAATACGTTTGTATTGTACGTTTGAATTGGAATATTATTTCGTGGCAAACGTTGTATTTTCAGGGCTTTGATCCAATTCTCACAAACACTAGTGTTCCGCTCACACTTTTGCGGGATTTGCGCTAGGAAAGGCGGATGACGGAAAATTTGACAGAGAATCGGGCCAAACAGCGCGACAGAAACCGAGAACAGAAGCGACGTGAACTTGCCGAGAACGCGATTGCGACAATTGCGCGGGCTGGATACGCCAACACCACCTTGCGGGACATTGCGGCCTCGACCGGCGTATCACTAGGCAAAATACAGTATTATTTTCCCGAAAAAGAGGGGTTGCTGTTGTATTGCGTAGATCTGTCGGTCGACAAGTTCACGTCACAGCTGAACGAGATTCTGGATGCAGAACTCAACCCTCGCGAGGCACGCAGCGCATATATCGAGCTGTTTGCCTATTCGATCGTCAACTATGCGCACCTGCACAGGCTTTGGTATGACATCCGCAATCAGGCTATGTTCGATGGCCAGCTCAGGCCGCGAGTTGCTGACGTCGAGGCCCGGTTTGTCGCAATTTGTGATGAGCTCGGAAAGAAATTTGCTGTCGATGATGTGCGTGGTGTGGAAATTTATGTGATGCTGGACGGCGCCTATCGGTATTACATCCAGCAAAGCATAGCCGGGATGCCAATCACCGCTGAGGACATCGCGCAGCGCCTAAAACGCATTATTGGTTACCTGACGGGTGAATAGTAAGGTGCAGACCAATACTCCGCCATCTTGCTATTCGCTTGCCCGGGCGTATTTTCACTTTGATTTCGCTGGGGTTGCAGACAAGGTTTCCCGCCGATCACCTGGGGCAGACCGAGCTCTTGCATGCAATATATTGTCATGACAGAAAATAAAGCAAACGAGGCCGCATTGGCTTTTTAAACTGCTGCATCAACCGCGTTTGCTGTGCTTACTGCTACTTCAGTTTGGCCCGATGACGTGGCACAGGTATTAGCCTTTCTTTCTGCGTCGCGTTGACAGAGTGCGAATGACAAAGTTCCCCTGTTTCAATGGACAGACTTAGTTGTTTTCAGGATCGCTATCGGATCGAGGGTCCTTATACCGGTTCAGGTCCAGCACACCTGCCTGAATGGGATCGCTTGCCAGAAACATGGTCATCACCTGATCGCTGGTTTCCCAAAACCCAGGGCTTGTCCTGCGCAGGCCATAAGTGGCTACGAAATCGAGCCATTCGGCCTGCCACCGAACTGATTTGAGGTCGGTTGCAAAAGACGCCAGCTGGGCTTCCTGAAGTCGAAAGTAGAAATTTGGATAGCTTCCGATCACCCCCGGCAGGATGGTCAGCACGTCGGCTTGCGGATTCCTGCGATCTCTTTCTTCAAACAGGAACGCCACATTATAATGGGCCTTGTCGTGGAGCAACGAATAGAGAGACGTGGAACCATCTTCGTTGTCCACCAAAAGCAGAGAAACATCTGATAGATACCTGACCCAATCACCGGTTTGATCCGCGAGCGCCTGCAAGTCGTCCACAACTTCTGAATTGCCATTCGAACAATCAACGCCTTTGCATCTGTTGATCGTATCCTCGAGGGCCCAAAGACCGTTGCCGCGATTGAGAAGTTCCAGAAGGAATTCCTGCTTTGGCGTGTCCGTTCCAAAATCTATGCCAGTCGGAAAACTGTCATCGACACGACGCCGGTGCCAATAGGTGTGCAGCTCGGCCAAAGCTCCTTGGTACCAGGTTTTATGCATCCTTTGCCTGTCGCCGCGCGGCATGAAGTTCAGGAAAGTGTCCTCACTCTCCATCCGTAACTCATCCATGTATAACCGGGTTGAAAGCTGGTGCTCGAGGCGACCGAAGACATCAAAACCTGCGACCAAGTCGTAATAGATACGTTCGAACACCGGATAATCGATAACCCATGCGGTTTCGGGGATGCCGCCGTGGAACCCGGTCATGGCAGAGGCATTGTCGAAATGCCGGAACACGGTAATCAGCGCCTGGGGATTGGTGCCCTCACCATCCCAGATTGCGTCATATCCAAACCCGTTTTTGTGCGCCGCGCTGTTGCGATATCGGGCATCCCGGAACTCAAGATACTTAATCTGGTTTTCGTGGGACATCCCCTGAATGTCCCCCAAGAACCCTAAATCTGCAGAACCCACCGGCAATTCCAAAAAGGCCGCCCCGTCCGCCAAAAAGCTGGGGTCTGTGACGGACAGATCGGCATCCGGATCAAGGAAACTGACCCAGAACCGATCTTCAATCACGTCAACAGCGGTTTCGCCGTGACAGACCGGTCCGCGGATGAAGCTGCGCACATAAAACAATGCGTCGTCCAAGAGAAACTGATAACGGCTGCGGGCCGGTATGTTGGCAAAGGTGCTGAACGGGTTGCCGCCTTCGTCTTCTCCGTACGCAGGCAACTCGGTGACGGACCACGCCGGATCAAGGAATAGCTGCTTGTATCGCGCCAGACGATCCGGACCAAAACTATAGACCAGATGATCTTTGTGCACGATCGTTTCGTCGAATGCCTGCAGTCGATAATAGAACGGCCCTGCGCCGGGGCTATCGAAGGGACGGCGTGTCGCGATGATCTCAATCTTTGATCCTGGCGGGCTGGCGGACCGCACCAGCTGAAAAAACAGTCTTGGATTGTCGGACGGAAAATGGAGACGCGCCAGAAACAGATGTTCGTATATATATCTGCTCATCAATTGATGGCGCAGGTCGGGCGCGTTCAGAAAGGCCTCCCAATTTGTGATCTGATCCTGAATGTCCTGAGGGATTTGTGGTGTGGCCGATGGCACGGGCGCACCATTTTTAAGCCATGACATGAGGGTCTGGTATTCTTGTTCACTCAGTGGGGCCGTGGCGTAGGGCATTCCCGCCCTTGGGTTTGCCGTGCTGAAGGCGTCGAATTCCTGTGTTGTAGGGCAGGTCAGGGGGCGATCAATCGACAAACCAAGCTGGGTTGGGACAGGTGCGTTAGCCGTCAAACGAGCTTGCCTGCCGAGCTTAATGGAGCGCTCTAACACCGATCCACCCGCGCCGGTTACCTCGGATGGCGGAAGAACGGAAAAGAACCCAAGATCCCGCCACCCAGGAATTGTGTGCGCGTCGATGCCAAGCCGTGTTGGTTGCGCATCTTTTAGTCGTTCGGAGTGGTAGACCGCCTCTTTACTGGCGCCGCGCAAAAGGCCGGCAGGGGATGTCAGCTTGAGTTGGCAGGGCGCGTCGTAGCAGCCGTGGCACACCACACAGCGGTGGTTTAGGATATCCTGCACGTTGGCCCAGTTCGCATTTTCCAGCTTGTCGTCAATGGTCGCGCCGGGCGCTGCTGCATCTGACTGGGCCAAACCCTGATCAGCAAGCAAAAATGCAATCGAAGCCGCTAAAACACGGGTGATAAAACACCAATCTTGTAATGTTCGCAGCATAGATGCCCCCGTCTGAATGGTTTGATTTTATTGACCATCACGCAAAGCCCATAGGCCCTAACAGGTTTATACTACTGAATTGATTTCGTTTGTCGCGTTTCCTGAACTTTTACGTTGAGGCAACGCTGGGTTGTTTGCCGCAGTTTCACATGCGGCAAAGTAGATTTATTGGGAGCTTAGTTCGCCAATAATGTCAGACCGTTGCGCCCTTGATGCGTATGGCCGATCCCACGCTACCGGCGCAAAGGCCAATGCCAATAGCAATCAACAGCTCGAATGTATCGACCGCGGCAAATGAACCATGGGCGAAAACGAAGGTCGCCAACACCCCGACAATGCCCCCCATCAATGCACCCAGCCAAACGCGGCGAGTCATCATTCCAAGGGCCAGCCCAAGGATACCCGGCAGACTGATGACGTTGGCCCCGATTGTTCCCAGAATTTCCAGCATGTCGCGTCCCTTTTTCAGTCTGCCCGAGTACTCAGGAATGATTTGATGTCATCGCCGTCAGCTGCGGCCTGTTGTTGCAACGAACCCTGCGCTTTGCTGGCCAGAGTTTCGGTCACTTCCTGATACCGCTCCTGATAGCCGGGCGGCAGGCTATGGGCGATGCCCTGGTGGCAATCGATACAGGTCATGTTTTCATCAATGGCGCGTTGGTGCTCAGAGGCAGCGCGCGTTTCCTGCAACGTGAAATCCATATAGTCGAAGTTGTGGCAATTCCGGCATTCGCGACTGTCGGAGGCCTTCATCTTCTTCCAGACGGCGGTCGCCATACTCAGACGATGCTCTTCGTATTTCTCGGGTGTACTGATCGTGCCTGCCAGCTCGTGATAGACGTCCTTGACCGCCATGATCTTGGCTTTGATCTTGTGATTCCACTCATGTGGCACATGGCAATCGGAACAGATAGCCCGCACACCGGAGTGGTTGTTGTAGTGGATCGTCTCGCGATACTCGCCCAGATTAGTCTCCATCGTATGGCATGAGGTACAGAACTCCTCGGTATTCGTCAGCTCAAGCGTCCAGTGAAACCCGCCCCAGAACAGGATTCCAGCCAGAAAACCCGCAAGGATCAGAAAACCCGAGCTAAAGGCAACCGCCGGGGTCCAGATCCAGTTCCAGATGCGGCCAATCCACCCGCGTTTTTCAGGAGAGTCTGCCATGTTGGTGCTCCTTTCATTCTTGCGTTGGATTAATTGCCCGAGGACGGTTGAAAGACGTTGTCAACCAATGGCGGCGCGTCTGCTTGCGGCACGTGGCATTGGTTGCAGAAATAACGGGTGCCTGCGATGTGATCCAACTCGTTGCCGTCGCGATCCAGATAGTGTGTCATCGACAATGTCGGGGCGTTGCGTTCGCCGGCTTTGGTCCAGTCGTGGCAGGACAAGCACTGATTTGTGCGCGTGTCGATCTGGTATTGCTCGACCGAGTGCGGGATCAGTGGCGGTTGTTGGCGATAGTTGCGCTGCATGCGCCCTTCGACGTTCTTGTGGATCTGTTCCAGAGGGATCAGTTCATCCACATCGGCACCCCGCAGGGATTCTACCTGAGCTGATTGCGCAAGGGCGAATCCGCCCAAGAGCAAAACGGGGATAAGGGCTATAAGGCCTGTTCGGGTTGGCTTGTTCATCTTGGCACTCCCTCAGATAGGTCTGGCTGCGCGCGGATCGGGCGCGGGAACTGGATCGGTAGGTGCGGCGACCTTGTCGTCGAACCGGTGAGTAAATTTGAAAACGTCGACGGCGCATACGTCGATGCAACGACCGCAGGTGGTGCAGTCAGGGGAAAGGATCAGTGGTGTGGAACCCGACTTACCCTTCAGCGCAGGAGATATGACCTGATTTTCTGGGCAAACGGCATAGCAATCCATGCAATCATCGCAGGCTGCCCGGTTCGCAGCGCTAACTCGCAGCAGGCCTTTCGCGCCAATCAGGCCGTAAAATGCGCCAACCGGACAGATGTGACCGCACCAGCCGTGGCGCGAAACGAACAGGTCGAACACGAAGATGGCAATGATCATGGCCCAGACGAACCCCGCGCCGAAAATCAGACCGCGATGCAGCATGGTGATCGGGTTGACCAGCTCCCAAGCGATCACGCCTGTCATGCCCGAGACGATTAGGACGGTGGCCAATATCCAAAGGCGGGTGTTGCGCTTGGGCTGCCAGCCTTTCGGCAGGTCCAAACGTCTGTGCAACCAGTTGGCCGCATCGGTGACTGGGTTGATCGGACAAACCCACGAACAATAGACGCGCCCACCAATCAGAGCGTAGGCGACCAGAACGATTACACCCCCGATCAGGGCCGTCCATTCCGGCCAGTGTCCGGCGATCGCGCTTTGCAGTAGGATAAATGGGTCGGTCAGCGGCAGCACGCCCAGCGTCAAAGAACCCGCGAGCGTGCCGTGCACGATCCAGATGCCGAACCACGGCCCCAGAAGAAACACAGTCAAAAAGAACAGCTGGCTTGCGCGGCGCAGCAGCAGGTATTTGTGGGCGCGCACCCAACCTTTTTCCTCGATGGCCTCCATTCCGGCCGGCATATGTGTGCGTGCACTCATTGTCCGACCCCCGGCAAATCGTATGCAGGTGCGAACCCGCCCGGTGCGGCAAGGTTGTCGGTGCCCGGTCCGGGCAGTCGGTCCGGCAGATCGATGAGGCCTTCAACAAGGGGACCGCCTTTGGCCTCTTTCTCTTCCCAGCCTTTGCGGTAGTGATCGGCACTGCTGCCGCGGGCCAAACGCGCAGGCAGGACCTTGATCGCGGCCTCGGGCAGAACACAGCTTTTCTCGCACATGCCGCAGCCTGTGCAGTGGTCCGCATGAACTGTCGGGATGAACAGTGCGTGGTGGCCTGAACGTTCGTTATGGGCCGTTTCCAGCGTGATTGCCTCATCAATAACGGGGCAGACGCGATAGCAGACATCGCAGCGCAGACCGAGGAAGTTCAGGCAGTTCTCCTGATCGACAAGGACGGCAACACCCATTTTGGCATCATCAATATTGTCGAGGGCCGGATCCAATGCACCGGTGGGGCAGGCGGCCACGCAAGGGATGTCGTCACACATTTCACAAGGCACGTCCCGCGCTGTGAAATAGGGAGTCCCGGTAGCAACCGCATCCACGCCCAATTCTGCCAGTTTCAATGTGTCGTAAGGGCAATCCCGCACGCAAAGCCCGCAGCGAATGCATGCAGACAGAAACGCCTCTTCTGGTAGCGAGCCGGGGGGGCGCAACGCTTCGGCCGGTAACGCGCGGGTATCGCGGGCGAGCCAGGCCAACATTGACCCGGCGACCACGCAGCCACCCGACGCACGCGCCGCATCCTGCAGGAAGCGACGCCGTTGCGGCGAAAGAGGTTTACCTTCAAAGGGCATGGGGACGGCCTTTGCCTCGCTTGTCCGTTACGCGCGCTCGACCTTACAGGCGCATTTTTTGTAGTCGGTCTCTTTCGACAGCGGGCAGGTTGCGTCCAGCGTCAGCTTGTTGGTCAGCTGATGCTCGTCGAACCATGGCATAAAGACCAATCCGCGTGGCACCTTATTGCGGCCGCGCGTTTCAACCCGGCTGGTCACCTCGCCCCTGCGGGTGGAGAGTACGATCTCTTGCCCACGGCGCAGACCGCGATCCTTGGCGTCCTCCGGGTGCATGTAGACAACGGCTGACGGAAACGCGCGATGCAGTTCGGGCACGCGGCGGGTCATCGAACCCGAATGCCAGTGTTCCAACACACGGCCGGTGGACAGCCACAGATCGAATTCCTCATCCGGTTCCTCGGCGGCGGGCTCATAAGGGGCAAAGATGATCTTGGCCTTGCCGTCCTCGTAGCCGTAGAACTTAACGTCTGCGCCTTCCGGCACATACGGGTCATACCCTTCGCGGAAGCGATAGAGTGTTTCCTTGCCGTCAACGACAGGCCAGCGCATGCCACGGGCCTCGTGATACATCTCGAACGGAGCAAGGTCGTGCGCATGGCCACGTCCGAAATCGGCATATTCTTCGAACAGACCTTTCTGAACGTAGAATCCGAAATGCTCGGCGTCGTCGTTGTGGAACCCTTCCGCCGTTTCCGACAGCGGGAACTGGTCGACCTTACCGTTGGCATACAGCACGTCATACATGGTCTTGCCGCGATGCTCGGGCATCTTGGCTAGCAGTTCTTCGCCCCAGACCTCTTCGATGGTAAAGCGTTTCGCGAATTCCATCAGCTGCCACAGGTCCGACTTGGCCTCACCCGGTGCCTGCACCTGCTGGCGCCAGAATTGCGTACGGCGCTCGGCGTTTCCATAGGCGCCTTCTTTCTCAACCCACATGGCCGTGGGAAGGATCAAGTCGGCCGAAACTGCGGTGACAGTTGGGTAAGGATCCGAGACTGTGATGAAGTTTTCCGGGTTACGGTAACCAGGATAGCCTTCTTCGTTGATGTTGGGCGCGGCTTGCATGTTGTTGTTGCACTGGACCCAATAGGCATTCAGTTCGCCGTCCTTCAGTTTGCGGTGCTGCAACACGGCGTGGAAGCCGGGCTTGGGAGGAATAGTGCCCTCGGGGATGTTCCAGGCGGTTTCGCAGATTTCGCGGTGCTTATCATTCGTAACAACCATGTCCGCCGGCAGACGGTGGGCAAAGGTCCCCACCTCACGCGCCGTGCCACAGGCCGACGGTTGACCCGTCAGCGAGAAGGGAGAGTTGCCGGGTTCGGAAATCTTGCCCACCAGCAAGTGCACGTTATACATCAGCGAATTCACCCAGGACCCACGGGTGTGCTGGTTGAAGCCCATGGTCCACAAGCTCATCACTTTACGGTTGGGGTCAGCGTATTGCTGGGCCAGTTTTTCCAGCTTGTCTGCGGGGACACCCGACAGTTCAGAGGTGTATTCCAGCGTGTAGGGCGCGACGGCTTCGGCGTATTCTTCGAAGCTGATCGGTTCCATTTTGCCCGAGTTCGGATTTTCGGCTTCTTGCTGCAGCGCGTTGCTGTCGCGCAAGCCATAGCCGATATCGGTGGCGGTTTTGGTGATGTTAACGTGTTTCTTCACGAAGTCTTCGTTTACCGCGCCATTTTGAATGATGTAGTTGGCGATGTAGTTCAGGATCGCCAAATCGGTTTGCGGTTCAAAAACAATGCCGTTGTCCGCCAGTTCGAACGAGCGGTGTTCAAAAGTGGACAGCACATGCACCTCACATCCCGGCTTGGTCAGGCGCGTGTCTGTCAGGCGCGACCACAGGATCGGGTGCATCTCAGCCATGTTCGAGCCCCACAGCACGAAGGTGTCCGCGTGCTCAAAGTCGTCATAACACCCCATCGGCTCATCAATGCCGAAGGTTCGCATAAAACCTACGACGGCCGAGGCCATGCAGTGCCGGGCGTTGGGGTCGATGTTGTTGGACCGGAACCCGGCTTTCATAAGTTTGGAAGCCGCATAGCCTTCCCAAACCGTCCATTGACCGGATCCGAACATGCCAACGCTGGTTGGGCCTTTCTTGGCCAGCGCTTCTTTCCATTTTGCGGCCATAACATCGAAGGCTTCGTCCCAGCTGACTGGTTCGAACTCGCCGTTTTTGTCGTATTCGCCGTTGGTCTTGCGCAGCAAAGGCGTGGTCAGTCGATCCTTGCCGTACATAATCTTGGACAGGAAATAGCCTTTGATACAGTTTAATCCTCGGTTCACGGGCGCGTCGGGGTCGCCTTGCGTCGCAACGACGCGACCTTCTTTGGTGCCAACCAGAACAGAGCAGCCTGTACCACAGAACCGACAGGCCGCCTTGTCCCAGCGGATGTCCGGCGCTCCGGCCTGGGCATTGGCTTGACCGACCGCCAGCGGAATACCAGCGGCAGACGCCGTTGCTGCGGCCGCTGAGGCCTTGAGAAAAGTCCGACGGGATTCAGAATGTGTCATTGCGTGGGCCTCCGGCTGGGGGTTGGGCTTGGAGCATCGGGCTGCGGATGGGCGTCCGCGGGATCCTCGAAATGGTGATAAGTCAGTGTCAGTGAGATGACGCCCGGGATCTGGTGCAGATCCATGATGATCTCGGACGCAAGGCGTGATGGCGTGTCTTCGACGACGACAACAAATCGCCCATCTTCTGTTTCGGCGTGAATTTCGACACCCGGTGTGTCCTTCATCACCCGCGCTGCTGCGCTTGTGTGATCAGGTGCGACATGGGCAAGACAACCGCAGATGTTCATTGAGTAGTTTCCATTTGTGGTTGAGATTGGCGTTCAAGCGCAATGGCATCGGCGGGACATAAACTTGGGCAAATCCCGCATCCAGTGCATGTATCAAGGTCAAGCACGGGCTCTGCGCGGCCAGCGGTCATCAGTTTGAAACGGATGGCGCCCTGATCGCAGTTGTCCTGGCAGATGCGGCAACTGACGCCGTTCATGGATAGGCAGGTGTCCGCTGTCAGCGCGGCGCGCCATGGCCAATCTGGCAGACGGTCAATCGATAACGCTTCGGTTGGACAAATCCGGGCGCAGTCACCGCAGAAGGTGCAGGGATTGTCAGTTGGCTTGAACAGGGGGGATCCGTCTGTCCCGATGACGATCGCATCTTCGGGGCAAGTATCTGCGCAATCACCACATTTGCTGCATGTTTCAACAAAGCACAGCTCAACCGAGCCCGGAGGTCTGGCGATATTGCCGTCCTCTGGTCTAATTTTGGCGCTTAGAAACGCGCGTCGGCTGGTCAATTGTTGCATTGCATGCGACCTGGCTACACTCGATTCCTGTAATCGAGTGTATCGCATACCGTGATCTGTGGGGTTCTTTTTTGATTTAGGTCATTTTGCCCGATTATTATTAGTCATTTGGGAAACTTTAACTTTTGCACCTATGCGACCTTTGGCGATCAGCGCCGAGGTCGAGCGGTTCGTATCAACAGAAGAAAGACAAAAACCGATCCCAGCGATGTCGTGACAATACCAACAGGCAGCTCCTGCGGGGCAAGCAAGAGACGGCTCAGGATATCCGAACCTGTCAGCAAAGCTGCTCCGACAATGGCAGCCGTTGGTACAAGCTGACTGTGCAATGGTCCTGCGATACCGCGTGCGATGTGCGGAACCATCAAGCCGACAAACCCGATCACGCCCGCGACGGACACAAACACAGCAGTCGCAAGAGCGGCCACGAAGAACATCCGGAACCGCAAGCCCTGAACGGGCACACCCAGGGTGGCGGCGGTCAAATCACCGGTCAGCAACGCATCAAGCCAGCGGCTGCGGTACATCGCATAGGCGAGGATCAATGCTAAACCTGCGCAGACCAGAGGGAATGTCTCCCACCGGGCAAGACCCAAACCCCCAAGCATCCAAAAGATAACAGAATGCGCCGCACGGCTGTCGCCCGCGAAAATCAGATAATTGGTAATAGCTGAAAACAAAAACGAAACCGCAAGCCCCGCGAGGATCAGTTTTTCGGGCGCGCTTGTGCGCAGCCCATGAACCAAAGCCAGCACAATGCCTGATGCGACAAGCCCTCCGAAAAACGCGGCCAGTGGCAGGGTCCAAAAGCCCAGAACATCTCCGGTTACTGTAATGACAAAGACAGCTCCCGCCGCAGCGCCAGAGGACAGGCCGAACAGAAACGGGTCCGCCAGATCGTTGCGTGTGGTGGTTTGCAGGACAACGCCGACGATGCCCAACCCGGCACCGATCACGGCGGCAAACAGCGCGCGTGGTAAGCGCAGGTCAAACACGATGCGGTGGAGCGGAGACATTTCCCCTTCCACCATTCCCGTGCCCAACAAGACACCGGCCAGTGCGTCAGAGGCCGGGATGGATGTGGTCCCGTAGACCGTCGAGGTTAGCAAAAGGGCGGCCAATACAGCCGCCCCCAGCAAGAGTGTAAGGCCAAGTCGGCCCATATCAGTTCAGGCCCGGGTGCATGGCTTTGGCCATTTTCGAAATTGCTTCGATATTTGCCGGTCCGGGTGTCAGTTCCTCGTAGCGCAGACCAATCCAGCGTTCGTTCTTGACCGCATCCGTCTGAGACATCACGGGATGGTCCTGCAGGAACTTGAAGGTATCTGCGGCGCCGTTTCCAGTTTGATAATCAAGTAAAACCAGGAATTCCGGGTTCGAAGCGGCAACAGCCTCCCACGAGGAACGTCCCCAGCTGGTGTCCATATCATGGGTGACGTTCTCGCCGCCAGCGGCAGCAATCATCGCGTCGGGAATGGCAAATTTACCAGCCGTAAACGGGGCATCGGCGGGGCCGTCCAGCAGGAAAACGCGGGGTTTCGGCAGGTCGGCTGTCTGTGTCTCGATCGCGGACAGTTCTTCTTTCCAGCCGGAAACAAGCTCTTCTGCCTTGTCCTCAACGCGCATGACTTTGCCCAAGCGAAGGACGTCGGTGAACAGCAAATCCATGCTGGCTTCGGGGCGATCCTTATCCAGATGTACGCAGCTTTCCGTCAGGATCATCGTTTTGATGCCAAACGGCGCAAGCGTGTCGGGGGTCACGTCACCGCCCGGCTTCATGCCATAGTACCAGCCAGCAAAGAAAAGGTCGGGTTCGACAGCGACCAGATTTTCAACTGTCGGGTACTTAGGCGCAAGTTCCGGGATGTCGCCGCGCAGGGTGTCAAACTCGGGGCTGGTTTTGTACCAGCCGGTGATGCCCGTCAGGCCAACGATCTTGTCCTGCAAACCCAGCGCAAAGGCCATGTCGGTCATGTTCATGTCGTGCACGACCAGCCGCTCGGGCTGAGTTTCAAACACCATCGGCTCGCCACAATTGTCGACAGTGATCTCGTGCGCTGTTACGGCACTTGCAAGGCCGCTGATCAGTGCTGCGCACCAGAGAGTTTTGTTCATGTTGTTTTTCCTAGTTTGAGGTAGTGGTTCTTCGGATATCCAGTGCCGGGATCATGCGGCCTTCGTGCTGAAAGCTAAGAAAATCGACACCAAACGTTTCACGGACCCTTTCGGGTGTCAGCACTTCGTGCACCGGGCCGAAACCGGTCAGGCGCGTGGATTTCATCAACGCGACATGGGTCGCGAATTCGGGGATCATGACCAGATCATGGACGATCATGACGACCGTAATGCCCAGCTCGGCCACCAACGACAGCATGCGTCCCTTGGCGTCCGGGTCCAGATGGTTCGTCGGCTCATCCAAAAACAGCAGTGAGGGGTTCTGCGCCAGCGCCCTTGCGATATGAGCACGCTGGCGTTCCCCGCCAGATAGCACGGCCATCCGTTTGTCTGCGAGGGCGACGAGTCCGGTCAGTTTCAGGATGCGGTCCAATTCCAAGGCGTGCTCAGCGGCAGATCGGTCGGCACGGATCGGGATTTGCCCGAGGGCCACGTAGTCGCGCAGAAACAAACGCCCGTCCGGCGATTCCTGCTGACTGACTACGGCGATCATTCGGGCGCGGTCCATCGCCGAAAGCTGCCGAAGACTGCGCCCCTTTACCAAAACGTCCCCCAGCACAATCTCTTCACCGCCGCACAAAAGATTCAGCAACGTTGTCTTGCCCGCACCGTTTGGGCCCGCAATTGCCAGGGTTGCCCCTTCATTCAGTTCGAAATTGACGTTTTGCAGCAGTACGTCGCCGTTCAGGGCGTAATACTCCAGCCCGCGCGCCTCAAGGAAAGCTCCGCAGGTCATGCGCTTGTCTCCAGCTTTAGCCGTGGCAGGCGCGCCAGGATCTTATCAAGAAGGGCAGGCGGGCGCTGCGATGCGTTGGTCCAACCGTCACCGCTGCGATGGTATTGACGTGCAAATTCGGCCAAAGCATCCAAGTCCTCAGCCGATTGGATGTCACCGAAAAGGTACTGCGCTTTGTCGAATGCCTGAAACCCGACGGTTGTGGGCCGACCGCAACCGGCCATGCAGGAAACGCTGCGGATGCCAAAACTGGATGGAAGCTTGCTTGCAAGCGCAGCGCGCAATGAATCCGCCCGGTCAGAGCCCTCGCAGGTCTCGCAAATCAGAAGGAAATGATCAGGACTGATCGACATGGCCCACTCCGCCTGTTGCCAAGCGCGGACAGAAGGTGCCAATCATGTCATCACGTCTTAGACGTGTCATAAAGCCTCCTTCCAGGACGCCCCGCCCCGGGTTGGTTGAACATCGGATGGTAGGTCTCCTGACTTGCGGGTCGTGGCTTGGCCATCCTTCCCGACCCATTTGGGGTCAGTGGGTATTTGGCGTCGCTCACCGCTTACAGTTGCGGGGGCAGTCACGGACTTGGCGCTTGTTGGCAACCTCACCGTATTCCCTTTTCATCCCTTGGCGAACCACAGGGAACCATCGCGGTGATGCTTGCCCGAGTTCCGATTTTGGGTCAAGCGATAATACTCAGCGCCCCACGCACAGAGGTCATTTGTCATTTGCCAACGATCTGACTACGCTGCGTCGCAGAAATGTAGGGGCAAAGGTGGATATGTTCTGGTTTCGGGGGGCGAACATCCAATGTTTGAAACGACGAACGCACATTCAAAAACAAAGCCAGGCGAGATGAAAATTCAAGAAAGCCGAACCTATTCTCAACTGAAGGTAGGCGACAAGGCGCAGGTCACCCGATTGTGCACCGTGGACGACTTGTACGCGTTTGCCTCGGCTTCGGGCGACCACAACCCGCTGAACCTGGCAGCCTATGACGGTGATGGAGATGGGCGCCCCGAGGCTGTCGCGCCCGCTTTGTGGCCTGCTGGTCTGGTGGCCGCAGTCATTGGGAACATCTTGCCGGGGGCCGGTACGCAAACACGTCGGGCGGATCTGAGTTTTCATGCTTCGGTTTTGGCGGGCGAAGAACTGACTGCCTTTGTGGCTGTTACAGAAAAGCGTGAAGACGGCGACCTGACCTGTTCCGCCGAAGTGCGCCGGGTCGGGGATAACGCATTGATCCTAAGCGGCACCGTACAGGTCACGCCACCGTCGCGGCATTTGACCTTCGACTCGGTCGAGGTACCGGGACTGATCGTTCAGCGTCACCGGCACTTCGACGCTTTGTTGGAAAAGGCACGTCCTCTGGACCCGATGGCCACAGCGATCGTCGCCCCGGAAGAGCCGAATTCGCTAGGCGGGGCATTGCTCGCGTTGGAAAACGGCATCATTACTCCGATTTTGGTGGGCGACCCGGACAAAATCACCGCCGCTGCCGCCCAGCTTGGGGCCGATTTGTCCGGAGTTGAAATCATTGAAGCGCGAGACCACGAAGTGGCCGCCCAACGCGCGGTCGGACTGGTCGTTGAAGGTAAGGCCCGGATGCTGATGAAAGGTCACTTGCACACAGATGTCCTTCTACGCGCCGTTCTTCGCCGCGAAAACGGCCTGAGGACCGGGCGACGCTTGTCGCATGTGTTCGTCATGGACGTGCCGGGCATGTCCCGGCCCATCATGGTTACTGATGCGGCGGTGAATATTGCACCGGATCTCGAAACCAAGGCCGATATTGTTCAGAACGCCATCCATCTTGCGCATTCTATTGGCATCGAGATGCCCAAGGTTGGCGTCTTGTCGGCGGTTGAGACCATCAACCCGCATTTACCGTCGTCTGTCGATGCGGCGCTGTTGTCGAAAATGGCCGAGCGTGGACAAATCACCGGCGGGCTGGTCGATGGCCCTCTGGCAATGGACAATGCGGTTGATCTGAACGCCGCGCGGACAAAAGGCATCACCTCACCGGTCGCGGGGGTCGCAGACATTCTGGTTGTTCCGAATATCGAAGCCGGCAACATGGTAGCCAAGCAGCTGACATATATCTCTCATGCCGAGGCTGCCGGCGTCGTGATAGGTGCTGCGGCACCGATTATCCTGACATCTCGGGCAGATGACGATGCTTCGCGGCTGGCGTCTTGTGCTGTCGCGGCGCTGCATGCAATTGCGAATGAAGGCAAAATCCATGGCTGAACATGTTTTGGCACTGAATGCCGGGTCGTCCTCGTTGAAATTCGCGTTGTACGAACTGGTCGAGGATCGACGCCCCAGTATGCGCTGGCGCGGTCAGATCGAGCGGTTGGGGGATGCCCCACGCCTGTTGGCCCAATCGGCGGGGGGGCGATCTGTCGATCGCCAGCTGTCTGGGGCTAAAACACATGACGAGGCCATCAATGCGTTTCTTGAACTTACCCGCGAATACCTGCCGGACACTCACGTCCGGGCCGTGGGCCACCGCGTCGTTCACGGCGGGCCAGTCTATTCGGAACCTGTCGTGGTGGACGAGCACGTCTTTGATACGCTAAGCGGTTTCATTCCCTTCGCACCTTTGCACCAACCCTACAGCCTTGCGGGTATCAAGGCGGCCGCGGCAGCCTTTCCGGGTACCACCCAGATTGCGTGCTTCGATACCGCGTTTCACCGGACGCATCCTTGGGTGAATGATACTTTCGCCCTTCCGCAACGTTTTTACGAGAAGGGTGTGCGCAGATACGGGTTTCACGGGCTGAGCTACGACTATGTCTCGCAAAAGCTTAAAGAAATTGCGCCGGGTTTGTACGACGGTCGTGTCGTTATTGCGCATCTGGGAAATGGCGCGTCGATGTGTGCGGTGTCGGGCGGTCGGGCCGTGGCCTCGACCATGGGGTTTTCGGCGCTCGACGGTCTGCCCATGGGCACCCGCAGCGGGCAATTGGACCCGGGGGTCGTGCTTTACATGATGCAGCAAGAAGGGATGGAGGCAGACGAAATCGCCGAGCTTCTTTATCGAAAGTCTGGCTTGCTTGGTCTGTCCGGCATGTCCTCAGACATGCGCACCCTGTTGGCTGCTGACACTCCGGATGCGCGCAAAGCGATTGAGTATTACGTCTTCCGCATCCGTCGGGAACTGGGTGCCTTGTCTGCTGCGCTGGAAGGCATCGACGCTTTGGTATTTACCGGAGGTATCGGTGAAAATGCCGCCCGTATCCGACAGATGGTCTGCGAAGGGATGCGCTGGATCGGGATTGATATGGACCCGAACCGAAATGCAGACAACGCCACGGTTCTGTCCACTGATTTCAGCCGGGTGCGTATTCTGGCCATTCCCACAAACGAAGAGATGGTGATCGCGCGTGCAGCGGCCAGAATGGCATAATCGCTACTAATCCGATTTGTTTTTTCCACGCCGCGCGTATCTGAGTAGGACGCCAAGAACCGTGCTGATAATGTCAGGCGACAGCATCCCGATCGGATCGCGTTTGAGACCGACAATCATGTTGCGCGCTTCGGTGACATTGTCCCGGACTTCATCCTCAATGTCGTGCAGCGCCATATCCCGCAACTCGACGGCCGCTGAGGTATCAGTTTCGGCCGTCATGGAATTTGCGACCAATGCGAGGATTACGGCCAGAACAAAGTTCACCCCGGCCACTATGATTGCCGCCAGAGACTTTGACATGGTCTCGGACAGCCAAAAGAACCCGGCGACGTTTAGCATGATAACCGCCAGCCCAACGGCCAACCCGGCAGCGGCATAAAAACCCGTGCGCTTTGCCGCGACGGCCAGTTGCCGTTGTGCAATCAACCGTTCAGCGCGCAGGATGATCGAAATGTTGCGTGAAATGCGATTCATGTTCGGGCTCCTACCGGGAACGGCCTAGAAGATAGCCAAGCGTGAAAATCCCAAGGGCGAATAGGATCGGCCTTTTATGTGGAAACTCCTCAAGCTCTGTCATGACTTCTTCTAATTGCGTTGACCACTCATCCAGGCTTTCGACAATTCCGTCCGTCATCGATTTGTGTGGATCAGCTTGTTTGCCGCTGTTCGAATCTGAGATGCCTTCTGGTGCGCTGGATTGTTCGGCCAGTTGACGCCGCAACTCTGCGACTTCGGCTTCTAGCTGTGCTTTGGTTACCATCACTTGGGTCCTTCGATGGTCGCGCAAAAATCAGGCTCGCGACTTTTTCCTTTGTCGAGGGCCATGTTAATTCGATTTTTTGAATTCGGGAAAGGGTGTTATCCCGATGCAGCGATCAGCACCCGGCCCCGGATGTGATCAAGCCTGCGCACGCGCTATCCGTTTATCAATAGTCCGATACCAGCAAGAAATCGGGCTTTGTGTTTTCTTCAATCGTTGCAAAGCGCGGAATGGGATCCTCGAATACATTATCGGTCCGGTCATCGTTGACAGTTGACACCTCGCCAATCAGGCAGTCGCCCTGTTCCGCCCAGAATGCGTGCCAGATTCCCGGCATCAGGGTTACGCTCTGACCGGGTTTCAGCCGCAGCAACTCACCAGGTTGGATGATGACAGGGCAGTTGTCACTGGGAACAACCACCGGGTTATCTCGGTCGATACCGCCTTCAGGGTCCGAGGCATAAATCTCCATGACCAGATCGCCGCCGCCCCGGTTGATGATGTCTTCGGCCTTGATGATGTGGCGATGCATCGGGGAGAGTTGTTTGTCCCGAGAAACCAAAAGCTTCTCTGCATAAAGCATCCCGCGACCTTTTTTCAGATCCTGCACATCGCCATTGCGCAGGGTAAATAGGAACAGGCCGAGCTCATCAAACCGGCCTTGACCATAGTCGGTAATATCCCATCCGAGGCCGCGGTCACGGATGCCTTGTGCCTGAGCGCTGCGCATTTGTTCCGGCGACCAGTTGGCAAAGGGGGGCAGGACGGCCCCGAACGAGCGAATGAAGGTCTCGGCTTTGGTCTTGATGTCGTTGATATCTGATCTTTTCATCTCGGTCCCTCAGGGGGTCAAAGTTCATGCGCCCAGGGCGGGTTTGCGCCAGCGCGGGAAACGGTGATGGCGGCGACGTCTGCACCTTTGGCTAACGCCGCGCGCAAGTCGTCCTGGCCCAACGTCCGCAGATTGGACTTGGTCAATCGACCTGTTCGGTCCAATTCAGCAAGGACTCCGGCGTTGAACGTGTCACCGGCACCCACCGTATCGACCACCTCGACCGCTTTGACTGGCACCGAGGTTTCGGACCCGTCCGCCAGATATCCCGAGGCCCCATCACTGCCGCGCGTTACGATAACCACGGAAGGACCTGTTTGCAGCAGCAAAGGTACTTTCTCCGCCAGTGTTTCAGGTCCCGGAACGATCCAGTCCAGATCCTCATCCGAGACTTTGACGATGTCAGATTGTGCAATCATACGGTTTAGCCGGGTGCGATACCGCGTTTGATCCTTGATAAATCCCGGCCGGATATTTGGATCCAGCATGACCGCTCGGTCCGCTCCGTGACGCTCAAGCAGGGCTGCATAAGCATCAGCGCAGGGTTCGCACGCCAGGCTAATCCCGCCAAAATACAGCGCCGATGCAGCAGGCAATTGTTTTGGCATATCCTCAGGGGTCAACATGCGCCCGGCCGAGTTTTCGTCGACAAAGTTGTAGCTGGCATGGCCATCTTCCAGCTGGACAAACGCCAATGTCGTTGGGCGATCCGATCGGATCACATGGCTGGCGTCTACATGGCTGGTTTGCAGCGCGTCCGCCAGTTGCTGTCCGAACATATCCGACGATAGCCCGGTCAAAAGACCCGCTGGCGCGCCTAGCCGACCCAGCGCTACGGCTGTGTTGAACACTGCGCCGCCGGAGTGGGGCACGAATCCGCGCGACCCAGAAACGGTTGGCTCGGCGATCATGTCTATCAGGGCTTCACCGCAGCACAGAATCATGCCGTGGTCCTTTCTGTAACAGGGTCAGGCGGCCAGTTTACCGCGCGAGCGCACTTTTACAGAAATTGTTAGCGCCAACAATGCCAAATTCATCCTGCTCGGACACATACAGGTTCATTGAACGCCGCAAGTCACTGAACCGCCCGCCGGCGTTAAAGGCATCCCGGAACGCATCCTTGAACAGCCACCGGTTTTTCTCGGCGACGCCACCCACAAGGAAAACACCTCCTGTCGGCATGTAGGCGACAGCCAGATCGCCCATAATAGCCCCAAGGTGGGTTTTGAACATATGCGCAGATTTGACCGCAATCGGGTCGGATTCCGCCAGCGCGTCCTGCAGTATATCCTTGGCGTTGCGCCTTGGAGCATCGGACTGTCCAGCGGCCATGCTGGCGGCTTGGTACAGAATGGGAAGGCCGGTTCCGCTGAGGAACATTTCCGCTTCGAGCACTAGGCTGTCATCAAAGAAGCATTCGGGCGCGATATGGCGTGCCGCTTTGAAGACTTCGACCTCATCCTCGTGGCGTGGGGACAGTCCGACATGGCCACCTTCGCCCGACGCGGTATGGTATCGCCCTTGGGAATAGAGCAATGCGCCTACGCCTAGGCCAGTGCCGGGGCCCACAACCAGCCGGGTTCCGACCGGCGGTGTCTCAGCCCCTTGCAGGACCTCGACATGGTCACCGGTGATTTCGGCGACCGACCAGGCGGCCGCGGTGAAGTCATTGATAACAAAGGTGTGTTGCGCGCCTGTTGCCTTGCAGATGTCGCTTTCGGACAAATCAAGATGCGCATTTGTCAGGCGGATTGTCCCGTCTTTGACCGGACCTGCTCCGGCCGCAACGACGGCGCGTGGATCGGTACCAATCTCGTCGCGCAGGCTGTGAAACGCATCCAGAAGCTCTGGCAACGACCCGGTTGGGTGTTTGCGGAGGTCCATCAGCTCTCCGTTCGAGATGACACCTAGTCTTGTGTTTGTGCCACCGATGTCCGCGACAAGGTTCCAGTGTTCGTGCATGGTTCCGGCAGGCTGTGCCATCGGCAGAGAAACAGGCCCACCGGACAAGGCCGATTTCAGCGCGTTGTACGAGGCTTTTGGCGTCCGCTCGAGCGTATTGAAATCTACATCAACCAACCCGAACCGCTTTTCATAGCCAAAGGACCACTCGTAGTTATCCAACAAGGACCAGATGAAATAGCCCCTGACTGGAACGCCGTCGTCCAGCGCGTTTTGAACGGCACCAAGGTGTTTGTTGAGGTAGTCAATACGGTCGTCATCTTGCTGGCGTTTCGGGCTCGCCATGCCGTTTTCGGTGACATAAATTGGCAAGTCGCCGGTATAATCGCGCACCGTACGGGTCAGAAAGCGCGTCAGGGCATCGGGTTCAATCTCCCACCCCATCTGGGTTTTGGGCAGCGGGCCGGGTACTTCTTCCAGGCTTGGCCATGCGGTATCGGCAGGCGCGATCAGTTTGCGGGTATAGTAGTTCAGACCGCACCAATCGACGGGTGCACCAATGGTGTCAAAGTCGTCTTGCCAGCCGGATGGAAGATGAGGTTCCAACCCGTCCAGAACATTTTGCGGATAGGCTTTTTTGAACACACCACCTAGGAAAAACCGGTTGTAAATCCCGTCATAAAGGTCGGCCGCCTTGCGTGCAGCGGGGCTGTCATCGGCAGGTTCGGCCCATTCCAGATTGAACACAGCGCCCAGGTTTGACATGCCCAGACCACGCATCGCTTCGATGGCGCGGCCATGAGCCAGCAGAACATGGTGCATCGCGCGAGCCGTGGCGCGGATGTCGCGCATTCCGGGCGCGTGATGCCCTTCAAAATGGCTCAGCCAGCTGACGCACCACGGCTCATTGATCGGCGCAACACTGTACATACGGTCGCCAATGCGGCCCATGATGACCTCGGTGAAATCGGCGAACCAATTTGCGATATCCCGGTTGCGCCAGCCGCCCAGATCTGCAAGCGGAGAGGGCAATTCCCAATGATACAGGGTCGCACAGGGGCGAATGCCGCGTTCCAGCAGCGCGTCGGCGAGCCGGTCGTAAAAATCCAGACCTGCCTGATTTACCGGGCCACGCCCTTCAGGCAAAACGCGCGCCCAGCTTGTCGAGAACCGGTAGCAATCAAAACCCGCGTCCCGCACCAGATCGAAATCCTGTGGAAAACGGTTCAGGTGGTCACAGGCCAGATCTCCATTCTCGTTTCGCACAACGTTTCCGGGTGAAGCGGCAAAACTATCCCAATGTGTTTTCCCCGCACCGCCCTGTGCGTGGCCTTCGATTTGATAGGCAGAGGTTGCGACACCAAAGAGAAAGTCTTTGGGGAAGTCCGAACGAGTGTATTTCATTTTTCAGAACCTGTTGGGAGCGGGGCCGGTCGAGCCGCCAACTACCAGTTCGGCCTCCAGCAATCTAGTTTTTACCGGGTCTTCCGGAGATTTGATGCGTTCGATCAGCATTTCAGCGGCTATTTCTCCGGCTCGACGCACGGATGACCGTGTGGCCGTGAAAATTGGCACATCCTGACCGTTTTTCAGATAAGAAAGATCGTCGTCATGGGCGATGACTGATACGTCCTTGCCCATCTTCAACCCCGCCTCGTTGAGAGCACGGCGCACACCGATCGCGGAAATCATGGATGCGGTCAGGATGGCCGTAGGTGGGTCATCCAGGCGAAGCATATCGCGGGATTCATGGTGGCCATAAACCTCGGTCATCTCGGCGCTGCGCATCAATTCCGGGTCGGGGGACAGACCTGCCTCATGCAGGGCCTCAAGATATCCGTCGCGGCGACGTTGAGCGAAATCCATATCCTCAAGCCCGTTGATCAGGGCAATGCGACGATGCCCAAGGTCGATCAGAAACCGGGTGGCGCGCAGGAACGAACTTTTGTTGTTCACGTCGATCCAGTCATAAGGCACGTCCACCCCGGTTGACCTGCCATGAACAATAAAGGGCACGCCCATTCTGGTCAGGACCTCGATCCGGTGCTCGTTGACTTTGGGGCCTTGCAAAACAATTCCATCAACCGCGCCGCGTTGAAAAAGACTGCGATAGGCTTCCTCGATCGAGGTGTCATCGGCGTTGGTGAACATCATGTCATATCCATGATCCGAATACTTGCGTGCAGCACCGGCGACAAAATCACCAAAAATCGGGTTTACCATTTCATGCTGGGATGAGGAGGGAATCACGTGCCCAATCACCATCGAGCGGCCTGTTGCCAATCCCTTGGCCCGGCTGTTCGGCCGGTAGCCATGCTTGGCAGCGGCGGCTTGGACGCGCAGGCGCGTGTCCTCGTTCACCTCGGGGTAGCCATTCAGCGCGCGGCTGACAGTGGTTTGAGATAAACCAAGGATTTCTGAGAGCTGCTTTAGATTCATCTTCGCCTCAAAGCGCCTTCAAATTTGATCATTTGCAAAATTGCAGGCGCTTCCCGCCCGACTGTCACATCTTGCTGACACTGCCCTGAATATTAATAATATGGGCATCAGTAAACAGATTATTGACAAAATTTGAATGTTAGCGGATAAAGTGCGTCATCCAAAGCGCTTTGAAAAAGAGTCTCAAAAGCGCGAGCAAAGTTGGGAGGAAACTTCATGAAACACTCGCTTTACGCAGGCGCGGCCACGTTCGCCCTGATGGCGGGCGCGGCGCATGCCGACAAGGTCACCGTGTTCGGCCCGTGGCTGGGGCCTGATCAGGAAAATGTCGAAAAGGTTTTGGACGGCTTTGCCGCAGCGACTGGGCATGAGTACAGCTATGTGGGCTCGGACAGCTTTGAGCAGCAGATCAGAATTGATGCCGAAGCCGGATCGGCGCCCAACGTAGCAGTGTTTCCCCAACCCGGTCTGGCATCAGATATGGCCAAGGCGGGATTCCTGACGCCCCTGAGTGAAGGAACTGCGGATTGGATTCGCGACAACTATGCGGCCGGCCAATCCTGGGTGGATCTGGGAACCTATCAGGGCCCGGACGGGCAGGACCATCTGTATGGGTTTTTCTACAAGGTCGACGTGAAATCGCTGGTTTGGTTTGTGCCGGAGAACTTCGAAGACGCCGGCTATGAAATCCCGACCACAATGGAAGAGCTGAAGGCGCTGACCGATCAGATCGTTGCAGATGGCGAAACGCCATGGTGCATCGGGCTGGGGTCCGGCGGAGCGACCGGTTGGCCAGCGACTGACTGGGTTGAAGACATGATGCTGCGCACGTTGCCGCCCGAAGATTATGACGCCTGGGTCGCCAACGAATTAAAGTTTAACGATCCTAAGGTTGTTGCCGCGATTGAAGAATTCGGAGCGTTTGCGCGCAACGATGATTACGTGGCCGGTGGAGCAGGTGCGGTTGCAACGACTGACTTCCGTGACAGCCCGAAGGGAATGTTCAGCTCACCTCCGCAGTGCTACATGCACCGTCAGGCTTCATTCATTCCCGCTTTCTTCCCTGAAGGCACGGTTGTGGGCGAAGATGCCGATTTCTTCTACTTCCCGGCCTATGAAGGCAAGGATCTTGGCAGCCCGGTCCTTGGGGCCGGCACAGTTTGGGCGATCACCAATGACGGCCCCGGCGCGCATGCGCTGATGAAATACCTGGAAACACCCGAGGCGCACGAAGCCTGGATGGCTCTGACCGGGTTCCTGACGCCGCACAAAGGCGTCGATACTTCGGTCTTCTCAGACCCTACGCTGAAGAAGATGAATGACATTCTTCTGGGGGCCACCACCTTCCGGTTTGACGGTTCCGACCTGATGCCGGGCGGCGTGGGTGCAGGCACCTTCTGGACTGGAATGGTCGACTATACGGGCGGAACACCTGCCCAGGACGTCGCCGACGAAATCCAGTCCTCGTGGGACGCGCTGGACTAAAGCGTCTGAGATTGGGCAACCCGCTCTGCCGGGTTGCCCGAACCTATCGTCGCAAGGGAGAGCGGCATGCACCCGGCATTTCAAGGCCTGCTGACCATCGCCATCGGCGTGTCAGGTTGCGTGGGCTATTTCTATCTATCCAATCAGTTTCTGGACAGAGTTCTTTTCCCGCCTCGGGGGCCGAATGCTGGCCGCAATATCAACCGCGCGAACATGATCCGGCCTTGGTTGTTTCTATTCCCAGCGCTGGCTGCTTTGGGCTTGTATCTGGCCTATCCGGTTGTCGAAACCCTGCGCCTGTCACTGACGGACCGCGTCCCAGGCGGCGGCTACAAATGGGTCGGGCTGGACAACTATATCCAGATGGCCAAGGAACCCAAGTTTTGGGAAGCAATGCGCAACAACATGTTCTGGTTGATCATTGTGCCTGCAATGTCGACGGCCTTTGGCCTGTTGGTGGCACAGCTGACTGACCGCATTCGTTGGGGGAATCTGGCCAAGTCGCTGATCTTTATGCCTATGGCGATCTCGTTTGTTGGGGCATCGGTTATCTGGAAGCTGGTCTATGACACACGTCCGGCCGAACAAGATCAGATCGGAATGCTGAATGCGCTGTATATTTTCTTTGGCGGGACCGAGCCGCAGACGTGGCTTACGATACCGTTCTGGAACAGCTTTTTGCTGATGGTTGTCCTGATCTGGATTCAGACTGGTTTTGCAATGGTCATCCTGTCGGCCGCCTTGCGTGGTATCCCCGAAGAAACGATTGAAGCCGCAATTTTGGATGGCGCCAATCCGTTCCAGATCTTTTTTCGGATCAAAGTGCCGCAGATCAAAACTACTATCCTTGTCGTCTGGACCACGATCACCATTACTGTCCTCAAGGTCTTTGACATCGTCTTCGCCATGACCAACGGCCAATGGGAGACGCAGGTTCTTGCCAACTACATGTACGACAAGCTGTTCCGAGCGAATGACTGGGGCGTCGGGTCCGCTTCGGCCATGGTTATTATGCTCCTGGTGGCTCCGATTCTCGTCTGGAATGTGCGCAACGCACGGAAAGAGATGGAGTAGGGCAATGAGCGATATTGCAGGAACCAAACCCGCCCTTCGCTGGGTCGTCCATGCCTCGGTTCTCTTTCTGGTGGTGCTGTGGGTGGTACCCACGCTTGGCTTGCTGATTTCATCTTTCCGCACGGCGGACCAGATCGCAACCAGTGGTTGGTGGCGGTCGCTGTTCCCGTCCGAACAAAACCTGACCCTTCGCAGCGCGGCCCCGGATACCCAGGTACTCGAAAACGGGCTGTACGTGATCGAAGGCAATCTGTTTGACGAAGGGACGAAGGCGACAATCTCAAAATGGGGGATCAGCTCTCGCGCGATCGATGCCTTTGCCCCCGGCGAAACAGCTGTGCTGCGAAAGGGCGGCACAATCACCGTAGATGCTGCAGGGAATTACCGCATGGAGAACCCGGACGAGTTCACCGGCAGCCGCGGATCGCGTGTTTTTGTAACTGCAGAATTGCCGCCTGAGTTTACCTTAGACAATTATCACAAGGTTCTTCTGGCAGAAGACAGCACCGACAGTATGGGACACGCATTTTTCAACACGTTGACCGTGACGATACCGGCAACGATCATTCCGATTCTCGTGGCGGCTTTTGCAGCCTACGCGCTGGCCTGGATGGATTTCCCCGGGCGCGCGTTGCTTATTGCGGCTGTCGTTGGTCTGTTGGTTGTCCCGCTGCAACTGGCCCTGATCCCGTTGCTGAAATTCCACCTGAATATTGGGATTGGCAAAGGGTATTTGGGGGTTTGGATGGCACACACCGGGTTCGGGTTGCCGCTGGCGATTTATCTTTTGCGTAACTACATGGCGGGTCTGCCCCGCGATCTGATCGAAAACGCGCGGGTCGATGGCGCGACCGAGTTTCAGATCTTTACCAAGTTGATCTTGCCGCTCAGCTTTCCAGCGCTGGCGTCTTTTGCGATCTTCCAGTTTCTCTGGACGTGGAATGACTTGCTGGTAGCTAAGGTGTTCCTGATCGACGCATCCGGACAGACCACCGTCATGACCAACCGCATCGTCGAGCTTTTAGGCACGCGCGGCGGGAATTGGGAAATCCTTGCCACAGCGGCCTTTGTTTCGATCATCGTCCCGCTGATTGTTTTCTTCGCAATGCAAAAATATCTGGTCCGCGGTCTGTTGGCCGGGTCCGTTAAGTAGAGGCGTCTGATGAACGTGCAGAACACCGTGAAACTCGAAACAGCAACCAAAGCAGCCGCCGAATGGTGGCGGGGCGGAGTGATATACCAGATCTATCCACGCAGTTTTCAGGACAGCAACGGCGATGGAATTGGAGATCTCAAGGGTATCACCCAAAGGCTTGGTTACATCGCTTCGCTTGGCGTCGACGCAATCTGGATCTCGCCCTTCTTCAAATCACCGATGAAGGACTTCGGTTACGACGTCAGCGACTATCGTGATGTTGATCCGATGTTCGGAACCATGGAGGACTTTAAGGAACTCTTGGATCAGGCGCATTCAGTTGGGCTGAAGGTGATGATTGACCTCGTGCTGTCGCACACGTCGGATCAGCACCCATGGTTTAAGGAAAGCCGGTCCAGTCGCGAAAATGCCAAGTCCGACTGGTATGTTTGGGCTGATCCCAAGCCCGACGGCACTCCGCCAAACAACTGGCTGTCAATTTTTGGTGGGTCCGCATGGCAGTGGGATTCCCGGCGCTTGCAGTACTATCTGCACAATTTCCTGACGTCGCAGCCGGATCTGAACTTCCATTGCTCGGACGTGCAGGATGCATTGCTGGATGTGGCGCGGTTCTGGCTGGACTTGGGCGTGGATGGTTTCCGTCTGGACACGATCAACTTCTATTTCCACGACAAACAACTGCGCGACAACCCTGGCCTGCCGATGGATCAGCGCAATGCCTCGATCGCGCCCATGGTGAACCCCTATAACCATCAGGATCACCTTCATTCCAAAAGCCAGCCGGAAAACATCGCCTTCCTCGAGCGGTTGCGCGCACTAACGGACGAATACGAAGGCCGTGCTTGTTTGGGCGAGGTTGGCGACGCGCAGCGCGGTCTTGAGATCATGGGTGAGTATACCAGTGGCGATAAGCGCATGCATATGTGTTATGCTTTTGAGTTTCTTGAAAAACGCGCTTTGACCGCCGCATACGCCAAACAGGTGTTTGATCAGTTGGAAGAAAAGGCTGGCGATGCATGGCCTTGCTGGGCGTTCTCAAACCATGATGTTCAGCGTCACGCGTCGCGGTGGGGGCTGGACGACGCAGCCATCCGTCAACATGCAGTGCTGATGATGTGCCTGCGTGGGTCAGCATGCTTGTACCAAGGCGAAGAACTTGGCCTGCCCGAGGCGGATGTTCCATTTGAACATCTGCAGGACCCTTACGGCATAGAATTCTGGCCGGAGTTCAAGGGCCGTGATGGTTGCCGCACTCCGATGGTTTGGGCTGCGCAGGACGAACAGTCCGGGTTCAGTACTGGAGCCCCCTGGTTGCCCGTCAGCCAAACGCAGGCCGAGCGTGCGGTTGACCGGTTAGAGCAAGAGCCAAATTCGACGTTGCACCACTATCGCCGTGCCATCGCGTTGCGCCACGCGCATTCCGCATTGATGTCTGGCCAGCAGCGCGAGATGGCGCAGTCTGGACCGATCCTGACCTTCTTGCGTGAGGACAATGCCCAACAGATATTCTGCGCGTTCAATTTGGGATCTGACAGCGCGGAAATCACACTGCCCGACGATAACTGGCAAGCAATCGGGCAAGAGTTGGGCGGTGTCGGAGGGGCGGGGACCATCACCCTCGGTGCGGCCCAATTCTGTTTGATGGCTCGGGTACAGGGGTAAGTTATGTCTGAACTCAATCTCACGGATGTTGCCAAAACGTATGGCAATGTTGATGTCTTAAAGAACATTAACCTCGACATCGAACGCGGTGAATTGATTGTATTTGTCGGGCCTTCGGGTTGCGGTAAATCCACGTTGCTGCGTATGATTGCGGGGCTAGAAAAGATCACTGGCGGAACGCTTGAGATCGAAGGCCAGGTGATGAACGATGTGCCGCCCGCGCAGCGGGGCATTGCGATGGTTTTTCAAAGCTATGCCCTGTATCCGCACATGACGGTACGCGAAAATATGGCTTTTGCATTGAAAATTGCCAAAATGCCGTCAACCGAGGTCGACGCGGCGGTTGATCGCGCCGCCCGTATCCTTCAGCTGGAACCGTTTCTGGATCGGCTTCCAAAGGCACTTTCTGGTGGCCAGCGGCAACGGGTTGCAATCGGTCGGGCGATCGTGCGCGATCCAAAGGTCTATCTGTTCGATGAACCGCTTTCCAATCTTGACGCAGCGCTGCGCGTCGCGACCCGCATTGAAATCGCGCGTCTGAAAGAGGCAATGCCCGACAGCACGATGGTCTATGTCACCCACGATCAGGTCGAGGCGATGACATTGGCCAGCCGGATTGTCGTCCTGGCCAACAAGGGGATCGCGCAGGTCGGCACCCCTCTCGAACTGTATGAAACGCCTGACAATGAGTTTGTCGCGCAATTTATTGGCTCACCTGCGATGAACCTGTTGCCGGGGGTCATCACCCAGACTGGTGAGCGCACCGTCGTAAAACTGGATGGTGGTGAGACCGCGGTGACCAGCATCCCAACCGATGCGGCTGACGAGGGTAAACAGGTAAATATCGGAGTGCGTCCCGAAGACTTTCACCCCGTTGAAAGCAATCCGATTATGGAAGGGATTGTGGACTTTACCGAAGCACTTGGCGAGGTCACGCTGTTGTATTTTGCCGCCAAGGACGGGGAGGACCCCACAATCGCAAAACTGCCGGGGGTCCAAAAAAACATGCGGGGCCAAACCGTTGCCGTTTCGGCAGATCCGGGCAAGGTTCACTTGTTTCACCAGGGCCTGTCCATGAGGAAGTGACCGCGAGCGGCGCATGATGATCGAAAGGTGCGGCACAGTACGCGAATGCCGCTTACTGCACAGTTTGGAACGTTGTCTGTGCCCCGCAGTGGTAAGTCCCGAGGTCTGTGTGCGTTTCCAAATGCATGCAGTTTATGACTGTTTTTGACGTGAGTTCTTTCGGTCGGGCATGGCAAATACCTCTTTTCCTCTTTTGAATTGCGGCCCAAAGCCTAGTCCCGAGCTTGACGGGCAGCCGTGTCAATTTCTTACGAAACATTGCCAAAATAAGCTGCTCCGGTCTCAAAATGTGACTGCGATCCCAGGGGGTAACTAACCATATTTGCTAGATTAAATCGCAATCTGGACATACGAAATTGCCAATCCGTCACTTTTGGCCTGACAATGCCCCCGCAAAGTTCTAGCGTGGCAATCATAATAACAAAACAACACAGTCCAATAACGGGAGAACCATAATATGGCTGAACGGAAAACCCTTTCCAGACGCTCGATTCTGAAAGGCGCGGGTGCGGCTGCCCTTGCTGCGCCGCTTTACAGCAAAAGCGCTCTGGCATCTTCGGGTGAAATCAACATTCTGATGTGGTCGGACTATCTGCCGCCCGCATTCCTGCAAGAGTTTGAAACTCTGACCGGAATCAAGGTGAACTATACCGGTATCGGGTCGAACGAAGAAATCATCAACAAGATGAAGGCCACCAAGGGCCAAGGCTTTGACATCGTATCGCCGACGAACAACCGCTCGTTGCAGTGGGGGCCGCTGGAACTGTTGCAGCCCTTCGACATGAACAAGGTTCCGATTGATCTGGTGAACCCTGCGATGGCGCAGATCGGCACTGACGCCTGGAACTTTGCTGACAGCGGCGTGCACTGGCTGCCGCATATCTGGGGTACAGAAGGTATTGCCTACCGCACCGACCTGTGGCTGCCCGAAGGAGACGCCCCGTCCTATGGGGACGTCTGGTCCGAAGCAAACGCAGGCAAGACTATGGGCCGCGCGCATTCGATGATGCTGGGTGCGGGTCTGTATATGGAAGCCTCTGGCGAGATGGAGCCTGGCTCTGTCTGGGCCGCGTACGGCGACGAAGACACCATGCGCAAGGTCTGGGGCCAAATCACTGACTGGTGCGTCGAGCGGAAGAACCGGATCAAGCTGATCTGGAACGATGCCGACACCCAGAAAAACGGCCTGTTGAACGAAGGCGTTATTGTCGGCCAGACCTGGGATGGTCCGCCGCTGGCGCTGAAATCAGCGGGTGAGCCGGTGCACTATCAGGCTCCGGTCGAAGGTGCGATGGCATGGGTCGACGGAATGTCGATGCCGACCGGTGCGCAGAACATCGATCAGGTTTATGCCTTCATCGATTTCGCCTATCAGGCCAAGCCTGCAGGTGTCGCCATCGACAGCCACGGGTACAACTCGCCAGTACTGGGTGCCGACCAATATGCGGGCGACACCTACAAGAAGAACTTCGCTGAGGCCTATCCGGGCGACTCGCTGGCAAACCTGAACCCATGGCCTGCTGAGGCTCCGTGGTATGCCGAAACTCGGACCGAGTTCGTCAACAAGTTCAAAAGCGCCTGATTGCTTTGACAAGGTGCCCTCCGCCACTGTGCGGAGGGCTATCAACCCGCATGCCACAAAGGCGTGACGGACGCTATTTCGGTGCGGTCATGGACTGTACCTGACGGAGATACCAAAAATGAGTGCAGGGGTCGGTGTAGATCTTGAGAACCTGTGGATCCGTTTCGGTGATTTTGTTGCCGTGAGGGATGCAAACGTGAACATCAACGGGGGCGATTTCTTTTCGTTTCTCGGTCCCTCGGGGTGCGGCAAAACAACGATCCTGCGGGCAGTTTCGGGCTTTCTTGAACCAAGCGAAGGCAAAGTTCTGATCGGCGGCAAGGATATGCGGGGCATTGGTCCGAACAAACGCCCGACCGCCCTGATTTTTCAGAACCTCGCGTTGTTCCCGCTGATGAAAGTGTGGGAAAATATCACCTTCTCATTGGAGATCAGCGGCGCAAGCGCAAAAGAACGCCGAAAGCGTGCCGATGAGCTGCTGGACATGATCGCGCTGCCCGATCAAGGTGACAAGCTGCCAAGCGAGTTGTCCGGTGGTCAGCGCCAACGGGTTGCCATCGCCCGCGCGCTTTGTGCGGAACCGGACGTGCTGCTGCTGGATGAACCGTTGTCCGCGCTGGACCTCAAACTGCGCCAGCATATGCGCACCGAGCTGCGAGAGATTCAAAAGCGCGTCGGCATCACTTTCATCTATATCACCCACGACCAGGGCGAAGCCCTGACCATGTCAGACAATATCGCTGTCATGCGGGCTGGCGTGATCGATCAAATCGCCGATGGCAAGACTATCTATAATGATCCCAACACTGCATTCGCGGCCTCTTTCGTAGGTGAAAACAACGTATTTCGCGGCAAAATTAAACAGGTTATGGGGAACGAAGCGCTGATTTCAACGAACCGGTCTGGTGAACTGGTTGCACGCATCTCGACCGCCAACCAAGGAAAGCTGACAGTGGGTGATGACGCCATGATGTTCATTCGCCCCGAAGCTTTTGCGATCGCCGCCGATGGTGCGGCAGGCGATCACTTTGTTACCGCGCGGGTGAACCACGAAGAATTCGAAGGTAACGTCTTCAACATCTTCACCGAAGGTGACGGCGGTAAAGAGATCAAGGTGTCCTTGCCAAATCTCGGCCAATCCTTCGATGACCACACAGGCCAAAACATCACGTTGGAATATGAGACCCGCAATGCGGTTCTGGTTCCGGCGGGTGATTTGGCCGCAGAATAAGGGGGCCTTCTATGCCAGGCTTCCTGAAAGAATTCTTCAACCGAAACGGCATCGGCATGGGCGCCGCAATATTGGGTCTTGTCCTGTTCTGGACCATTGGCCTGATCATTCTGCCCCAGCTGTCGATGCTGGATTTCTCCTTCCGTCCGAACCTGCCACCGCCCGAGATTGGCGGGCCTAAGGACGTTTATACGCTGGAGAACTACAAATACCTGATCTATGGCCCCGAAGGCGGCAGTCAGTCCTATAATGCAGTCGACCTGAGGGTCTTTTTTCGCACACTGCTGGCCGCAGTCTGTGTGACGGTCTTCAACCTGATCCTCTGTTACCCGATCGCTTACTACCTGGGTCAGTCCAAAGGCAGCCACATTCGCATCTTCGCGATCATGCTGATCATCCCATATTGGATCAACGAGATTTTGCGCGCCTTTGCCCTGCGGATTATCTTTGGTGAGACCGGTGTTTTGAATACCCTGTTCGTGGGGCTGGGCATCTGGGATACGCCGTTTGACTTTATTCGCAATGACATCGCGCTCTATGCGGGTCTTGGCTATGCCTACATCCTGCTGATGATCTTCCCGATGTACAACGTGATCGAAAGTCTGGACAAAAACCAGATCGAGGCCGCGCGTGATCTTGGTGCGCCATGGTGGCGAATTCACTGGCGTGTGGTCATTCCTTACGCCAAGCCGGGCATCAGCTCGGGCTGTACCATGGTGTTCATGCTAAGCGCCGGTGCGCTGGCCGCGCCGCAAATCCTGGGCGGACCGTCAAGTCTGTGGTTCACGCAGCTGATTTACCAGCAATTCAATGACAACAATGACTGGCCGCAAGGTGCTGCCTACGCCATCGTTCTTCTGGTGACCTGTATCCTGTTCGTGCTGGCGATGATGCGCCTGTTCAAGGTGAACATGGGGGATATCGGGAAATGAATAATTCCTTCCTTCGTGTAAGCATCTGGGTCTATCTGATCATCTTCTTCCTGTACCTGTTGGGCCCGCTGGTAATCATGTCGGTCACGGCCTTCAACTCGTCGGCTTTCCCACGGATGACGCCGTGGGAGTGTCTGACCTTCCAGTGGTTCGGCGAGCTGTTTCAGGATCAGCGTATCCTGAACGGCATCAAGAACTCGCTGATCATTGGCGCCGGAACGGTTGTTCTGTCGGTGGCGATGGGTCTGGCCGGTGCGCTGATGCTGACCCAGATCTGGCCTAAGTTACGGGCGACCTACTATACGATCATCATCGCTCCGATCCTGATCCCGGGTGTTGTTCTGGGCATCTCGACTTTGGTGTTCTGGGATCGGATCAACCGGATGCTGGGACTGGGTGCAGATAGCTTCCTGTCCAACGGTATCTTCCTGACGGTAATCGGCCAATCTACCTTCATTGCAAGCTATTGCATGTTGGTTCTTGTGGCGCGCCTGCAGCGTTACGATGTGGCATTGACCGAAGCGGCACTGGACCTTGGTGCAACGCATGCTCAGGCTTTCCGCAAGATCCTGTTGCCCTTCATGCGTCCTGCGATTGCCTCGGCTGCAGTGCTGGCGTTCCTCGCTTCGTTCGAGAACTACAACACCACCACTTTCACCTTTGGTGAATACCCGACGCTGACGATCGAACTGGCGCAAAAGGTGCGCTACGGCATTACGCCTGCCATTTCGGCTCTGGCCTTCATCATCGTGGCACTGACAGTGTTCTTTGCCTTGTTGAACGAAGCCAAGCTCAAGCGCCAGGAACTGGTGGCCGCAGCCCGCAAGAGCGCCACAGTTGAGGAGCTGGCCGGCAAGATTAAGCTGCCCAGCTTCTTTGCTGGCAACATGGCGGCTGTCTTGCTGGTTGTGTTTGCGGTTGCGACGATCACTGTCGTTGGCACCGCAACGGCCTACAACCCCGGCCAATGCATCGCCAATGTGAAAGAGCAGAAACGCCTAGAAGCCGAACAGCGTATTCAAGAGCTGCGCAAGCAGCGCGAAGAACAGCGCAAAAAGCGTGAGGCCGAAGAAGCCGAACAAGGTGGTGCGCAGCAATCCACACCGAAACCGTCCAACAACAGTGGTTTTGGCAACGTCTTCGCGCCGAATGCTCTGGGTGGCGACGCGGAAGAGGAGAGTTCGGATACTGAAACTCCACCTTCAAACAACGGTGGTTTCGGGGGCGCGTTCGACCCCAACAGTCTGCAGACTGACCAGTAGGTTTCGGAGCGAAATCCAAAACCAGCGCCCGGAGAGGTTATTCCTCTTCGGGCGCATCTTTCTGCGTGAGTGCTACGTCACAGGCGTCAACGACGTCACCGTTCCATGCGACCGGTTGCGCGTTGTAGTTGATTAGGAAAACATGCGTGGCCGTCTCGCGACGGCGCAACCCCTTGGGCATCGGATGAAGGGCAACGTCGGTTTTGCGCGCGGCCATTTCAACAACCCGGTCCCATAATGTGTCATCCGGGAAACCTGCCAGATACCAAAGACGATTTTCGCCCAAAAGCGCAGGGGTGCCGTCTGCAAATGTCAGCAAATTGGGGGCAGTACCCGAAACCCTGTCGATCCAATGTTGCGCCGCGCCGCCGCCTTCAACGCCACGGCGGATGTTAGGCGGCAGTGTCTCGACCAAATCGACGTCGCATTTCAGACCGTTCAGACCGGGTCGTGCCCGAGGAATCTGGAAATCATGTGTGATCGCCCCGCTGCGTGGACCCAGGATGAGCAGATCACTGACCTCCGCCAATTGTCGCTCCAAATTGTCGCTCACGGTGGCTATCCCCGGAGCAAGGATGAACTTGTAGCCAACACGCGGAATGTTGGTTGAGGACACGAAGTCCACAGACAAGCCAGCCCGCCGCAAGGCGCGATACGCCGAGAAAACCAGACGGAAATAGTCAAATCCCGCCCCCTGAGGCTGTGTCGACCAAGCCCAATCCGAGGCGTAGTCGAACAGGATGGCCACCTGGGCCTGTGTTTGCACAACGTTGCCTATTTCTGACAACGCGTCCGAAGTCTGCTTTGCCTCGGTCAGGGCCGGGGCAGGGCGGTTGTTGGGTGTCAGCAACCCCGCATGCATTTGCTCTTGTGCAAACGGGGCCTGCCGCCAGCGGAAATAGCTGACGACCTCTGCCCCGTGCGCCACTGCCTCAAGCGACCAAAGCTTAACCATTCCAGGTAGTGGTGCCGGATTGTATGGTGCCCAATTCACCGGGCCGGGTTGCTGCTCCATCACCCACCAACGGCCTCGGCCGACCGCGCGATACAGGTCATGGTGAAATGCCTGCATGTCCGGGTCGCCCTGCTGAAGAAAGGCGGTTTTGTGCGCTTCATCCGCCTCTAGCCGGTCGGAGAGGAAGCCGATTGGGTAGCTGTCCCATGTGGCGATATCCAGATCTTCGCCAACCTTGAAATGGTCGAAATCCAGCACTCGGCCCATATAATTGTGCAACAAAGGCGCATCGGTCAAGGCGTGCAGTACATCTGCCTGGGCTTTGTTATACGCAACGACCTGATCCGAACTGAAACGCCGGAACGCCAGAACATGCGCCGGGTTGGGTTCGGTCACTGTCAGATTGGGCAGATCAATCTGGTCGAAATCGCGATACTCCATCGCCCAGAATATGTTGCCCCATGCCTCGTTTAGCGCGTCAATGCTGCCGTATCGATCCTTTAGCCAAAGCCGAAAGGCATGCAGAGCGGCGGGGCCGTAACTGACGGTCGTATCGTGACAACCATATTCATTGTCGATCTGCCAGGCCGCAACATGCGGGTTTTGCCCGTAGCGCTCGCCCATGATCCGGGCGATGCGGACGGATTCCTGGACATAACCCGGATGGCTAAAACAATAATGCCTGCGTGAGCCGAATTTGCGGGGGTTTCCTTGCGCATCCACCGCCAGCATGTCGGGATATTTCTCAAGCATCCAACGCGGAGGTGTCGCAGTGGGCGTCCCCAGCACAACCTTGAGCCCAGCCGCCCCCAGCGTGTCGATTGCACGGTCCAGCCAATCCAACTGCAGCTCACCGGGAACTGGCTCCATTCTGCTCCAGGCAAACTCACCGATCCGGACCCAGCTTATGCCAGTTTCGACCATTCGAGCCGCGTCTTCGGCCCACATGGCCTCGGGCCAATGTTCCGGGTAATAGCAAACACCAAGTTCTGGTTTCATAGAAGGACTCTGTGTTCTGCTTGGCCTGTGCCCGCGTCCAATGCGCCAAAGGTCATGCCATTGGTTGGTTGTGCTTCAACAGTGTCTGCGTCCAACCCCTGACGGGCAGTGGTGCAAAACAGCGTCGTCAGATCGTCGCCGCCAAAGGCGGGACAAGATGTATGTGCGGCCTGAAACGAGACCGCATGCCGAAACCGTCCGTTCGGTTCGTAGCAGGCGACACGGTTTGCCCCCCATTGGGCGATCCAGATATTGCCTTCTGCGTCGACCACAGCACCATCGGGGTAAAGGCCATCAGCGCGCAAGTCGAGAAACACCGTGCTATTGCCTTCGGGCCAGCCCATCTCAGCCTCCAGCGAGCAGCGCCTGACCTGTTGTGTGACTGTATCGGTGTAATAGACGCAGGACCTGTCTGGGGCAAAACAGATCGCGTTCGAGATTGTGACCTCGGGCACAAGCAGGCGCAGCTCACCCTGCCAGTACCGATAGATCGCGCCAGCCTGCTTTTCAGCGTTCTTTCCCATCGTCCCGATCCAGAACCCGCCCCACGGGTCTGCGCGCCCGTCATTGGAGCGGGTGTCCGGGTTGTTCGCCTCAAGCGAGACGATCAGGTCTTTTTGACCGCTGTCCAAACCAAACCGCCACAGACCGGTTTCCGATGCCATCACTATTGTATCCCGGTCCACCCAACCTGCCGCTGAGACATGTTCCGAAAACTGCCAGCTGTGTTGCTCGCCCGCTGTCTGCGTCATCAGACGTTTGTTGATGATGTCGAACCAGAACAGTTGCTTGCGTTCAGGATGCCACAGGGGCCCTTCGCCTAACTCACATGGACGGTCGTCAAAAACAAAGCTCATCCAGCTGCCTCGTCATAGGCAGCGACGATCCGCTTGGCCTGACCGGCAATTTCCGCGACGGACATCCCCGGTTTGAACAGGGCCGATCCGATGCCAAACCCGTCTGCCCCAGCCTTGATCCATTCGGCGAAGTTCTCAGGTCCAGCGCCACCAACGGCATAGACCAAAGTCCCCGATGGCAATACAGGTCGCAGTGCGGCCAATCCACTTGGCCCGGCAGTGACACCCGGGAACAGTTTCAATCCCGTCGCGCCAGCCTTAAGTGCCGCAAACGCCTCGGTCGGGGTATAGACGCCCGGCCAGCTTTGCATGTTTAGTGCGACAGAACGCACAATGACCTCGGCGTCATAATTCGGGGAAACGATCAGCTTACCGCCAACTTGCGCAACGGCTTCGACCTGTTCGGGGGTCAGAACCGTGCCAGCGCCGATCAGAGCTTGATCGCCGAATGAGCTGGCCAACGATTCAATGCTGTTCAGCGGGTCAGGCGAATTCAACGGAACCTCGATCTTGTCGATACCGGCTTCGATCAGGGCATGACCCACATCGACGGCTTCTGCCGGTTGCAAGCCACGCAATATGGCGATGATGGGGCGGTTCATGCGGTTTGCCTCGTTAGTTTACGGGCCTGCGACAGGCCTGCCAATGTGCATTGGGTTGCGCTAGCGGTGTCCACGAAAGCACCCTGCAGTTGCAACGCGCCCGCATAGATTTGGGAAATCCCTTCAGCGCCGATGATTGCCAGCTGCTGCCCCAACCAATAGGGGCGTGTTGCGCCCAGTTCAGCCCCGATCAAGAGCCCGGATAATTTTGCCCGGGCTGTCCCCTTGTCCTGATCGTGCAACAAATCCGCCGCCCGCAGTCCAAACAGACGTGCAGCCAATTGTTCGGGTTTTGACAACGTGTCTGCCGTAGCTTCTGCAAAGGCATCGGCGTCCCAGCCGTCACCGACCGAATGCTTGAGCACTGATTGCTCGGAGAGAAGCTCAAACATCTCACCTGTCATGAACGTTCGAAAGCTCACGACTTCTCCTGCGCTGATCTGAACCCATTTTGAATGCGTCCCGGGCAGGCAGATAACCCCGTCCCAGTTCGGGCGGGTTGCCAGAAAGCCAGAAATTTGAGTTTCCTCGCCGCGCATCACATCCGGCGGTGCGTTCTGCTTCAGCCCAGGCACCACGAATGCGCGTATCCGGGCATCGGTACCGGGTACCCGTATAGGCGCATCAGGCAGTGGCGCTGACGGGACGGCCGAGTAGGGGGCTTCGACCCAGCCTTGCCGCGCACCGACCATGCCGCAAGCCACAACATCGACAGGTTCAGCGCCCAACCAATCTTCGATAAGGTCCAGCAAGACAGATTGGAAGTCATCTCTACTCAGACGCGCCATGCCGCGGTCAGACTGCCTTTGCGCCAGTACGGTGTCGGACTGCATAGCCCAGGCCCGCAGTTGGGATGTTCCCCAGTCGACGGCTATCCACTCTGCATTCATGGCCTTACCCCGTTACCACAACGCCGCCATCGACGGCCATGCACTGTCCGGTCATCGCGCGGCTGGCATCCGAGGCCAGGAACAATGTCGGTGCGATCATGTCTTCGGGCGTCAGGTGTTCTTTCAGGCACTGGCGCTCCAAATGCGCTGCCAAGTCATCCGGCGTCGCCCACATATCAAGTTGCTTTTGCGTCAAAACCCATCCGGGAGCCAGCGCATTGATACGGATTTTTTTCGGCCCCAACTCGCGCGCCAATGATCGCGTCATCCCCGTGATACCGGCATTCGACGTCGTATAGATAGGGTACCCCGCATTCCCCATCATGTAGCTGATCGAGCTGAAGTTGACGATTGAACCCCCTTTGCCAGTCATTTGGCGCGCAGCCTCCTGACAAGCGAAGTAGTAGGCCTTGAGGTTCACCTCAATCATCCAGTCCCAGAACTCGGCGGTGGTTTCCTCAAGCGAGTGACGCTTGTCGTTAGCGGCGTTGTTGACCAACACATCCAAAGGTCCATGTGCCTCGGCAGCCTTTTGCATTGTGGCGTGCAGCAATTCGGTATCCGTCATGTCGCCCTGCATGAACAGCGGCGCGCGGCCATGTTTGTCTCGCATTTCCTCAATGAATGCGCTGGCGTCCGAGCGGCCGATAAAGGCAACGTTTGCGCCCTGGGCCAAAAAACCGTCTGTCAGTGCGGCCCCTACACCAGAGCCGCCGCCGGTAATATAGACCGAGGCGCCGTTGAGGTCGTGGAATGTGGCTGGATTGTCCATCAGTGGCTCTCTCTGGTTACAAGGCGCGTGTCTTTGCCAACGAGAAAATCAAGGTCCGCGCCTTTATCGGCCTGTAGCACGTGGTCGATATAGAGTTTCGCGTAACCGCGCGTGTAGTGCGGATCGTCCGGTTGCCACGTGGCACGGCGGGTTTCCAGTTCCTTTTCATCGACCAGCAGCTCTAATTCGCCCTTGCTGGCGGACACGCGGATACGATCGCCGGTTTTGACAAGGGCCAAGGTGCCTCCGGCTTGCGCCTCGGGGCTTAAATGCAGGATCACGGTGCCATATGCAGTGCCTGACATGCGCGCATCCGAGATACGGATCATGTCGCGCACGCCTTCTTTGATCAATTTTCCGGGGATTGGCATGTTCCCGACTTCGGGCATGCCGGGATAGCCCTTTGGGCCGCAACCCTTCAGGACCAGAATGGTTTCGGACGTCACTGGCAGATCATCCCGGTCGATATTGGCTTTCAAATCCTCGACGTTCTCGAAAACGTAGGCCTCAGCTTCGGTTTCCAGCAGCGTATCCGTCGCGGCCGAAGGTTTCACAATGGCCCCGTTGGGCGCGAGGTTTCCGCGCAGCACGCGCAATCCCGCGGCGGGTTTCACCGGATTGTCGAAGGGGCGGATGACGTTGGGGTTAAAGCATTCTGCCCCCTCAAAATGCGCCGAGATATCTTTGTTCAGAACGGTTTTTGCAGGGCGCAGGAAGGGTCTCAACTCGTTCAGAACCACGGGCACACCGCCTGCGTAGCAGAAATCCTCCATCAGGTATTTCCCTGAGGGCATGCAGTTCACCAGCAGCGGGATTTCCGACCCGATTTCAAAGTCTTTCAGCGCCAGGTCTACCCCCACGCGGCCCGCCAGCGCGAGTAAATGCACCACTGCATTGGTCGAGCCGCCAACGGCTGCATTGGCCAGAATGGCATTTTCGAACGCTTCCTTGGTCAGGATGTCCGACGGTTTTAAATCTTCGTCCACCATCTCCACAATCCGTTTGCCTGTCAGATGCGCCAGCGCCATCCGGCGGGCATCAACTGCTGGTAGGGCGGCGTTGGTTGGGAGGGACATGCCCATTGCTTCGACCAACGATGCCATGGTCGAGGCCGTGCCCATGGTCATGCAGACCCCGGCGCTGCGTGACATGCCGGACTCGGCATTCATGAAATCCTTCAGTGTCATCTCACCCGCGCGCACAGCTTCTGAGAATTTCCAAACATCCGTGCCCGAACCAATGTCTTTTCCCTGGTACTTCCCATTCAACATCGGGCCAGAGCTGACCACGATAGAGGGCAGATCTACCGAAGCGGCCCCCATCAGCTGCCCCGGCGTGGTCTTATCGCAACCACCCAACAGGACTACGCCGTCGATGCCATAGGCGCGAATAGATTCCTCGACATCCATTGCCAGCAGGTTGCGGAACAGCATGGCGGTGGGTTTCATTTGGGTCTCGCCCAGCGACATGACGGGAAATTCGACCGGAAACCCTCCAGCCTCCCACACGCCGCGTTTGACACCTTCGGCCAGATCACGCAGGCCCGAGTTGCAGGGTGTGAGTTCCGACCACGTGTTGCAGATGCCAATGATCGGACGACCATCGAAGGCGTGATCAGGAAAGCCTTGGTTCTTCATCCACGATCTGTGGATAAAGCCATCCTTGTCCAGCTTGCCATACCAATGCTGAGAGCGGCGTTTTTTTGTCATTATTTTCAGCCTTCTAAAATTGGGATCAGGCCGCCTTGGCGGGTTTGCACCAGTCTGGCAACCAATCGGCATGTGCCACCAACAGGTCACTAACCAAACTGCGGATCTGACGCAGGTCCAGTTCAGCGGCCGTATGTGGGTCCATCATGGCGGCGTGATAAATGTGTTCGGGGTTCTGCTCAACCAATGCCCGTACAGTCAGTTCCTGCACGTTGATCTGGCTGCGCATTAACGCGATCAGCTGCGGTGGAATGTCGGTGACGACCGAAGGTTGGACACCGTTAGTGTCGACAAGGCAAGGTGTTTCGACAGCCGCGCCAAGGGGGAGTTGAGGGATCTGTCCAGTATTGGGCAGGTTCCCATACGCCACGTAGGGCGTATCAGTCACGATCGCATTCATCAGGTCAGCGGCGAACTCATGGCTTCGGATCACTTCAATATCACGCCCGTCAGTCAGGGTCTTTGCCTGTTCTTTCCAACTGGCGATCTGTTCTTCGCAGCGGGTTGGGTATTCATCTAGAGGGATACTGAACTGCTCAATCAGGTCCCGTCGGCCGTCTTTGATGAACCACGGGACGTATTCCGCCAGGTGTTCGGAACTTTCCGTGCAAAAGTAGCCCAGATGATCCATCACTTCGTACCGCACTTTGTTGGCGCAACGTGGCATCAACAGTGGTGGTTTTGGTATTTGTCCGCTGGCATACCCTTGCCGCAATGCAGGGTAGAGATCGCGCCCGTCATGCTCCAGCCTCAAGAAAAAAGCGACGTGGTTCACGCCTGCCACTTTGTAGCGGAATTCGTCCTTGGGCAGGTCCAGATCGTGCGCCAGTTCCTCGACCGTATTCTGGACCGAATGGCACAAGCCGACATGCTTCAGCGTCGGAAAACGCTCAGCCAGAGCCCATGTGTTGATTGCCATCGGATTTACATATTGAAGCAGCGTCGCGTTTGGGCAGAGCTGCATCATGTCTTGTGCGACATCCCATAACACAGGAACCGTGCGCAGACCGCGCATAATGCCTCCGACGCCAAGCGTGTCGGCGATGGTCTGGCGTAGACCGTATTGTTTGGGAATCTCGAAATCCGTGACCGTGCAGGGCTTATAGCCGCCGATCTGAAAAGCGGTGATGACGAAATCGGCACCCTCCAGCGCGGCGCGCCGGTCGGTATGGGTGGAAACGGTCGCCCCGGTTCCGACAGAGCGGATCATCGCCTTTGTGACGGCCTCGCTTTCTGCAAGACGCATTGTATCGATGTCCATCAGAGCAAAGTGGCTGTCGGCCAATGCGGGGGTCAACAGGGCGTCGCCCACGATATTCTGCATGAATATCGTGGAACCTGCCCCGATAAAGGTGATCTTTGTCATGTGGCAAACCTTTGGTTTGACGTTATTTTACGGCACCGAGGGTCAAACCCGCGATGAAGTGTTTCTGCATGAGGAAAAACATGGCCACCGGCGGCAACGCCGCGACGATGGAACCGGCACTCATCAATTGATAGGCAGCCCGAAACTGGGCGTTGAAACTGGTGATCCCGGCCGTCACGGGCTGGCTTTCCGCGCCCTGAGTCAAAACCACGGCCCAGAAATAATCGTTCCAGATAAAGGTAAAGATCAACACGCTGAGCGCAGCAATCGCTGGCTTCATTAACGGCAAGACAACGTACCAGAAAATACGCCATTCGCTGATGCCCTCGACGCGCGCGGCCTCAATCAACTCGAAGGGCAGGGCGCGGATAAAGTTTCGCATAAACAGGGTACAGAAACCCGTCTGGAATGCGATGTGGAACAAGACGAGGCCTGTTTTGGTGTTGTAGAGACCCAATTCCAGGGTCAGGTCGCGTACAGGGACCATCAGGATCTGGAACGGTACAAAGTTGCCCGCAACAAACATGAAGAAGATCCAGAGGTTTGAGCGGAATTTGTAGATCCCCAGTGCGAACCCGGTCATACAGCTAAGTGCTACGGCCCCGATCACAGTTGGAACGGTGATTAGGAACGAGTTCAACAGATAGCGCGGCATGTCCGAGTTGAAAAATACCTGCCCATAGTTATAGGCGCCCTCAAAACTGGACGGCATTCCCCAGTAGTTTGCGTTGGTAAAGTCGGCGGCCGGTTTGACCGAGAACAACGCCACCGCCAGTAGGGGACCGAGCCACAGCAGCAGAGCCAGCGGCAGCATCGCCTGGTAGGTGATCTGTGCCCCGCGGGGTTGTTTTTCGATGGGTTTGGGAAACATCTTAGTGCCCCCTTTCTTCGCGATACATCGACCACAGGAAATAGGCGATGAAGCACAGCATGATCAGGAACAGGATCACCGCGATGGCGGCGCCATATCCCATGCGGAAGCCGTATTCTGACAGCGCGACTTCGAACATGTAATAGGCAAGCACACGGGACGAACCGAACGGGCCACCCTGGGTCATGATCGAGATCAAGTCGAATGACCGAAGCGCGCCGATGATGGTGACAACGAAAGCAATGAAGGTGGCGGGGCGTAGTTGAGGCAGGATGATATGCCACAGCATCCGCCCGCCTTTTGCACCGTCCAGACGTCCGGCCTCGATCTGTTCAGGATCCACAGCGTTCAGGCCTGTGAGATACAGGATCATGCAATAGGCCGTTTGCGGCCAGAGACCGGCAAAGATGATGCCGTAGGTGACGAAACGCTCATCCCCCAGAACATTCAGCGGGCCGAAGCCGAAGAAGCCCAGGAATTCGTTCAACAGGCCGAAAGTCGGATCATAGAACCACGTAAAAACGAGTCCGACGACGACCTGAGAGATGACAAAGGGGAAGAAAAACAGTGACTTATAGAGCCGAATACCCCAGACGGTTTGATTAAGGAACAGAGCAATGAACAGACCCGCAGGGATCGCCAACAGGTACATGATCAACCAGATCAGGTTGTTCTTCAGTGAAATATAGAACGCGTCACGATCAACAAATTCCCAATACAGGTCTTCGTAGTTGCGAACGCCTACATACTCCGCTGCGCCGAGCCCATCCCATTCGTACAAAGACAGATTGAAGGATTGGAACACCGGAATGATCACATAGACCATGAAGAACAGCAGACCCGGGGCCAAAAATAGCCACGGCGCTATGCGCTGTTGATTTCTGTGGAACCAGCTTTCCTGTTCGGGGACATCGACGGCTGACATGTGCTCACTCGGATTTAGGTCAAAGGTGTAAGTCGGGTATGCACCCGCCTTACGCACGAAGTGGTGCAGGCCGGGCAGAAGCCCGGCCAGACCGGTTTAGTTCTCGTAGATACGCTGACGTGCGCGTTCCAGTTTGGACAGGATACGGTCGGCATTATCCGGCTTGACCATGAATTCCTGGAAGCCTTCCATCGACACTTTTGCCATTTCCGCAGGTGCATCACGGTCCCAGAACTGGGCCACGCCACCGGGGCTGTTGGCGGACAGCATCTCAAAGCCTTGCTGCAGGAACTTGTCGTCATCAACAGACGATTGGGCATTCACAGGCAGCTGTCCCAGGTTTGCGCCGTTGTTGATCTGAGTTTGCTCATCCGCGGAAACGGCAAAGCGCAGGAACTCACGTGCAGCTTCTTTATTCGATGCGTTGGCCGGGATGTGGAAGGTATCAGTTGGCGCATCTTCCGCCAATTCTACATCCGGGTTGATAGAAACGAACTGATAGAAGTCCAATTGGTCGTCGGTCAGTCCCGCTTCGCGCAGAGGCGCAACGGCAAAGTTACCCATCAAATAGGCGGCGGCTTCGCCGTTCACCATGAAGGGCAAGGCCTCTTGCCAGCTGTACGTCTGATGGTTGTCGACGAACGCGCCCATGTCGATCAGCTGTTTCCAGTTGGCGAAGGTCTGCTTGACCCGGTCGTCTTCCCAGCTGATTTCGCCATTGGCGAGCTGGTTGTGGAAGTCGAACCCGTTGGTGCGCATGTTTAGGTAGTCGAACCAACCGCCAGCGGTCCACAGGAACTTGGTGCCGATCGTATAGCAGGCGCGACCGGAATCGACGATCTTCTGGCAGTTCGCCAGCTCTTCTTCCCAAGTCGTTGGCTCGGTCAGGCCCAGCTCGTCAAAGATGTCTTTGCGATAGTAAACACCCCACTGGTAATAGGTGTAGGGTACACCCCACTGCTTGCCGTCGATGGTCATCGCACCTTTGGTCGAGGCCAGATTTTCGGCGATCTCAGGTTCGGCCCACAAGTCCGATACATCTTCGAACAGGCCTGCCTCGACGTAGGGCTTCATGCGGTTTGCCGCATACCACGTCGCCACGTCCGGCGTATCCGCAGTCAGGAAGTTGCGGATCTGGGTCTTGTACGCCTCCCGGTCGATTACCGTGGTTTCGATCTCCAGTCCCGGATGCTGTTCCGCAAAACGGTCGATCATTGCCTCCATCGTCGCGCGTGGCGCCGGGTTGGAGGTATCGAGAAAGATTCGCAGCTCGCCGGTCAGTTCGGCGGCGACAGGTGCGGCAAGTGCGACACTGGCTGCCAAAGCGGCGGCAGTGCGCTTGTACATGGAATGCATGGTTTCCTCCCTTAGCTTCCATTTTATACTTTTGCAGTTCCAAATAATGAAACTGTGTTTTATATATTGAAAACTACACATCAACTCGGTTAGTCTTGTCAAGACCCTCGTGCCGATTGCGATGGGTTAATTGGAGGAGAACAGGCATCCGTGGCTGGTGACGGAACAATAGGAAAAGCATGTGATGTGCTGGATCAGGTGGCTGCGTTCGCGCGCCCGGTTCGATTCGCAGAGCTGTTGGAAAGCAGCAATTTCCCCAAGGCGACCCTGTATCGGTTCCTGCAAACGCTGACCAATCAGGGAATGCTGTCGTATGATCCGGACCGACAGACATATACGCCTGGTTTGCGATTGGTTCGGCTGGCTCATGCAGCGTGGACACAAAGCTCGCTCGCGCCGATTGCGCGACCGTTTCTGGATGCATTGAGCCGGGAAACCGGGGAAACGGTGCATTTGGCACAGCTTGATTCAAATCAGGTGCTGTACGTGGATAAACGCAACGCAGCCCAGCCGATTGAGATGTATTCGCAGGCTGGCAAGGTCGGTCCGGCCTATTGCACAGGCGTGGGTAAAGCCATGATGGCGTTTCTGGATGAGGCCGCGCTGGACCGCGCCGCGTCTCAGCAAAGCTACCACGGCTTTACCGACAAAACACTGACATCCGAGGCGGCGTTGCGCGCCGATCTCGACCTGATCCGCAGTCGTGGCTATGCCGTCGATGACGAAGAGCATGAGCCCGGCATCATCTGCATTGCCTGTCCAATCCTCACCTCGGGCGGGCGGATGTTGGGGGCGATTTCCGTGACCGGATCGACCGAACGGATGAATTTCGACCAATTGGAAACCTGGGTTCCCCGTGTTCGCCGTGTGGCCGAACAAATCGGAGCCGAAGCACAGGCCTGGCGGTTCCCCGAGACCCGCCCGAGCGCCGAAACAGACAGGATGCAAGCGACATGACAGGTGTGACTCTGAACCAGGCGATCAAGCGGTATGGCGAGACGCAGGTTATTCACGGCATTGATCTGGAGATCGAAGATGGAGAGTTCTGTGTCTTCGTCGGCCCTTCGGGTTGTGGTAAATCCACTTTGCTGCGGATGATAGCGGGCCTTGAGGAAACGACCGAAGGGCAAGTCCATATCGGCGCTCGCGACGTGACCCATATGGACCCGGCCAAGCGCGGCGTGGCCATGGTGTTCCAGACCTATGCCCTTTATCCGCACATGACCGTGGCCGAGAACATGGGCTTTGGATTGCGCATGAATGGTGTACCCAAGTCCGAGATCAACAAGAAAGTGCAAGACGCCTCGAATATCCTCAAGTTGGATCAATACCTTAAGCGCAAACCCAAGGCCTTGTCCGGCGGGCAACGCCAGCGTGTCGCCATCGGGCGTGCCATCGTGCGGGGGCCCGAGGTGTTTTTGTTCGACGAACCTCTGTCCAACCTTGATGCGGAGCTGCGCGTAGAAATGCGGGTCGAGATCGCGCGACTGCACAATGAAATTGGCGCGACCATGATCTACGTGACCCACGATCAGGTCGAAGCGATGACAATGGCCGACAAGATAGTGGTGCTGCGCGATGGCCGGATCGAGCAGGTCGGCGCGCCAATGGACTTGTATCGGGACCCGGACAATCGGTTTGTAGCGGGGTTCATCGGATCGCCTGCAATGAACTTCCTTGACTGCGATATTGTCGATGGGAAGGTCTCGCACCCGGCCCTTAGTGAACCGTTGGATGTGCCTGTAAACGTACCGGCTGGGATGAACAAAGTGACTCTTGGTATACGTCCGGAGCACATCACAGTGGACCGGGCAGGCGACACTTGCACGGTTGATCTGACCGAAGCGCTTGGCGGCGTGAGCTATACGTATTTGCTGACGCCCAATGGCGATAAGTTGATTGTCGAGGAACGAGAAGATCAGCGCAGCAAGCAAGGTGAGCGCATCGGGCTGTCAGTGCGGCCGGAACGCGCGATGCTATTTGATCCCGAAACAGGTCACCGCCTTCGCTGAAAAATCCATTTTGTAATTTGAGCGCGCCCGATCATCGATCCGGCGCGTTTTCAATTTTTCTGGATTTTGTATCCAATATCCGTTATGGCGATTCCAAAAGCGTGTGTAACCGCCCAGCCATCGAGGAATTTACCAATGTCGACCAATGTGTTCACCGGCACGATGCCCGCTCTGATGACACCATGCAAACCCGACCGGACGCCTGACTTTGATGCCTTGGTGCACAAAGGAAAGCAGATGATCGGGGCGGGTATGTCCGCGGTGGTCTACTGCGGTTCGATGGGGGATTGGCCCTTGTTGACAGATGCGCAGCGGATGGAAGGCGTCGAGCGTTTGGTCGATGGGGGTTTGCCCGTTGTGGTCGGGACCGGCGCCATCAACACCAAGTCCGCCGTAGCCCATGCAGCCCATGCGCAAAAGGTAGGCGCCGTTGGCCTGATGGTCATTCCACGCGTTCTGTCTCGCGGCAGTTCACCTACCGCACAGAAGAACCACTTCAAAGCGATCTTGACAGCCGCCCCCGATGTTCCGGCAATCATTTACAACAGTCCGTATTATGGCTTTGCTACGCGGGCCGATCTGTTCTTTGCTCTGCGCGCGGAACATTCAAACCTGATCGGATTCAAGGAGTTCGGTGGCAAAGACGACCTGCGCTATGCGGCTGAAAACATCACCAGTCAGGATGATCAGGTCACCCTAATGGTTGGTGTTGATACCGAGGTTTACCACGGTATCGTAAATTGCGGTGCAACCGGATCGATCACGGGAATAGGCACAGCCTTGCCGCGCGAAGCATTGCTGCTGGCCGCCCTGTCCAAAAAGGCGGCGCAAGGCCATGCCGAGGCCCGCCAACGTGCGCAGGAACTCACAGAGGCGATTCAAGTGCTTTCCAGCTTTGACGAAGGCCCGGATTTGGTGCTCTACTACAAGCACTTGCTGGTCCTGAACGGGGAGCAGGAATACCGCCTGCACTTTAACGAAACGGATGAACTGACCGATGCACAGCGTAATTATTGCGAGCAGCAATATGATCTGTTCCAAACATGGTTCGCCGATTGGTCGAGGCAGGGTGGGGTGATCGCTGAATGCATGTGATCGACAGTCACACTGGCGGTGAACCAACGCGCGTCATTCTGGATGGCGCGCCGGGACTTGGATCCGGGTCTTTGACTGAGCGGGCAAGTCGCCTGGCGACCGAACATGAGGCGTTCTATCGCTCGGTCATGTTAGAGCCGCGCGGTCAGCCAGCCATGGTCGCTGCGTTACTGGTCGAGCCGGTTGATCCGACATGCGTGACCGGTGTGATCTATTTCGATGTCGACGCCGTTTTGGGCATGTGTGGGCACGGAACCATCGGTTTGGCGGTCACATTGGCTCATCTGGGACGAATCGACGTAGGCCAACACCGGATCGAAACGCCCGCTGGTGTAGTGACGGTCAAGTTGCACGATGCAAACACCGTTACCGTGACCAACATTGAAAGCCGCAGGGTTCATCAGGACATTACCCTGGATGTCGCGGGCTATGGCCATGTCACAGGCGACGTTGCATATGGCGGCAACTGGTTCTTCATCGTTGACCCCAGCCCGATCCCGGTCGAGCCCGTGAACATTCGTAACCTAACGGACATGTCGATCGCCATCCGCGAAGCCTCGATCGCGCAAGGGGCTGGTGGAGAAAATGGCGAACCGATTGACCATGTCATCTTACAGGAATCTTCACCGGACCCGGCGGTACACAGTCGCAATTTCGTTCTGTGCCCCGATGACAATTACGACCGCTCACCATGTGGAACGGGCAGTTCGGCTCGGCTGGCCTGTCTGGCGGCCGACGGCCGTTTGGCGCCGAGTCAGGAGATCATCCAGCAAAGCGTGATTGGCAGTTCCTATCAATTGTCTTACCAGCCCGGGCCAAACGGGGGTGTTATCCCCTCGATCACCGGGCAGGCCTTTATCATGGCTGAGGCCACGTTGTTGTTCGACGAACACGATCCTTTCAAAGCCGGGATCGAAACATGACCCCACAAGTCGTTGTCATCGGTGCCGGAGTAATTGGGATTACGACCGCGCTCGAACTGCAACGACGCGGCCATTCCGTCCTTGTATTGGACCGTAAGGGCGTCGCGGCCGAAACATCAGCCGGCAACGCCGGTGCCTTTGCCTTTTCTGAGGTCGAACCACTAGCCACGCCCGGCATCATGCGAAAAGCTCCAAAGTGGTTGTTGGATCCGTTGGGCCCACTGTCTATCCCGCCGGCCTACGCCTTGAAAATTGCACCGTGGATGTACCGGTTTTGGCGGGCCAGTCGACCGGATCGCTATGAAAACTTACTTGGCGCACAAGCCAGTTTGATGGCGTTATCCAAAACTACGCTTGAACAGCTGATACCAAACGTCGACGCCGAATACTTGTTGCAACGCGATGGGCAGATGCAGTTGTATGAAGGCGAGGCTGAATATCGCGCCAGTTTGCCGACATGGAACTTGCGCCGCGAACACGGGATCGAATTTGAACTGCTTGAAAGCCCGGCCGCGATTGCTGAGATGCAGCCGGGCCTCAGCCCTCGGTTCACCCATGCGGGGTTTACACCGAACTGGCTGAACACTGTTGATCCGAAGCGATGGGTCGAACACCTTGCTGAGGTCTTTCAGGGTCGAGGCGGTCGGTTCGAACGGAAAAATATCCGAACCCTGTTACCGCAGGAAAATGGTGTGCGCGTATCATGCGCGGACGGAACAATTGAAGCGAGCAAGGTGGTGGTTGCCGCAGGTGCCTGGTCTCACCACATAGTGCAAACATTGGGCGATCGCATTCCACTGGAAACCGAGCGTGGATACAATACGACTTTGCCGGAAGGCGCATTTGATTTGCGTATGCACCTAACATTCTCGCGCCACGGCTTTGTTGCCAGCAAAATAAATGGTGGCGTGCGTGTAGGGGGGGCCGTCGAACTGGGCGGGTTAACCTTACCACCAAACTACAAGCGCGCCGATATTTTGTTGGAAAAGGCGGCGGCGTTCCTGCCTGGACTAAAAACCGAAAGTGGCACGCAATGGATGGGGTATCGTCCATCGTTGCCGGACAGCATTCCGGTGATCGGCCCGTCTCGTAAATCGGCGGATGTCGTTTACGCATTCGGGCACGGGCATTTGGGCCTGACCCAATCTGCGGGAACTGCGGAACTCGTCGGGGCGCTGGTCGATGGGCAAGACCCACCAATATCATTGTCGCCTTACGCCGCCACCCGATTTTAAGGAGGGGATATGCGCAGCATTAAGACCATTCATGTTGTGTCGGCCCATGCCGAAGGCGAGGTCGGCGACGTCATCGTTGGCGGGGTCTCTCCGCCGCCCGGTGACACGATCTGGGAGCAACGGACGCATATCGCCAACAATCAAACGTTACGAAATTTCGTACTGAACGAACCGCGAGGCGGTGTGTTTCGTCATGTCAATCTTCTGGTTCCGCCCAAACATCCGGATGCCGATGCCGCCTTTATCATTATGGAGCCCGAGGACACTCCACCCATGTCCGGCTCAAACTCAATCTGTGTTGCGACGGTATTGCTGGATAGCGGGATCATAGCAATGCAAGAACCCGAGACAATTCTGACGCTTGAAGCGCCCGGAGGCCTGGTTCGCGTGCGCGCTGAATGCCGGGGCGGTAAGGCAGAACGGATCCACGTGCAGAACCTCCCCAGTTTTGCGGGTAAGCTCTCTGTCCCGTTAGAGGTTCCGGGTTTGGGCACGCTGACTGTTGATACGGCTTTTGGAGGCGACAGTTTCGTGGTTGTAGATGCCGCCAAGCTGGGGTTTGACATAACCCAAGACGAAGCGCGTGAAATCGCCCGGACCGGCGTTAAAATTACGAATGCCGCCAATGCCCAATTGGGGTTCTCGCATCCTGAGAACCCGGATTGGACCCACATTTCCTTTTGCGCTTTTTGTGGCCCGCTTGAAAAGACCCCGACTGGTTGGCGCGGTAAATCTGCCGTTGCCATTCAGCCCGGAAAGGTGGACCGCTCGCCCACTGGCACAGCGGTATCTGCGCGTATGGCGCTAATGGCGGCCAAAGGGCAGATGACGGTCGGGCAAACCTTCGAAGCTGTTTCGGTCATCGGCTCGCGCTTTACCGGGCGGATTGTTCGGGAAACGCAAGTTGGTGCCCAACCCGCTATCATTCCAGAAATCAGCGGGCGCGGATGGATCACCGGAACCCATCAGCACATGCTTGATCCAGACGACCCCTGGCCGGGTGGGTATCGGTTGAGTGACACTTGGGGCGTTTGATCAACTTCTGCGATTGCGCTTGTGTCTTTTCCGTTTCATTACGCAAATTTGGCGACCCGTTTCCTTGAGTATAGGTTCTGGATTGCCACTTTAAGGTGAGTGATTTGAACAGATTGGAGGTGTAATGCACATTCGTCTTGCCGCCCTGGCTATTGTGATCGCCACGTTGTTGCTGTCCTTCAATTCACCATCAAAATCTGGACCAAACTACACGCAGCTGGCCCAGTCATGCCTTGGCAACAAAGGCGGCATGGCAAATGTGGTTGCGGCCTGCACAACTTTGATGAATGGCGTGGATGTTACCCCAAAAAACCGGAGCACGCTGCTGAGATCTCGTGGTTGGGCGTACTACAGCGGCAAACAGTACGAAAAAGCAATTTCGGACTATAGCAGTGCTTTGGCTCTCGCTCTCGACGACCCACATTCAACTTTGTGGCGTGCTATTGCCTATCACGCGACGGGCGATGTCCAATCTGCTGAAACAGCGTATGAAAAAGCTCTGTCGCTTGCACCAAGCAGCACTGAGGCATTGTTTCACAAGGCCCAGTTCGACAGGGATCAAGGAAACACATCTGCCGCTATTCATGGTTTTGAGAAGGTTCTGGATCTCGACCCGAGTCATGCGGGGAGCGGGAACCTCGGTTCCACGCGAGGCGGACGCTGGTTCTGTTGAGCATTTGGACACCGCAATTGAAGATCACGTGAACCAAATTGCAAACGAAGGCGGGTTCAAGGCGTTTTGGACCGGCAAAAAAGCTGTATCAATAACTACCCGCAAACTTACTGATCAATAGTTATACCCATGGTCCAATCCGTAAATCTGACTACCCGTGGCAATATGCGCGCGCTTTAGATGATTGATCCCAGGCCCTTCCTGATTTATGGGAGGCCCTGTCAAATCAGAGTCACCGTCGGGGCGGTAGGAGAAACGCGCCCCCCCCTACGCCACGCAAAAGTGGAACACTCTTGGATCGCACGCCCCGAAAGGTTTAAAAAAGGTAAAAGAATATGGCAGATAACTCGAACTTCGACATATTGTATACCATTGTAGACGAAGCGCCCGAACTGGCCAGCGCCTCGTTTCTGCCCATCATTCGCAAGTTTGCTAGTGCCGCAGGTGTCAGTGTTGGCACCAAGGATATTTCATTGGTCGGTCGTATTCTCTCGACCTTTCCGGATAAACTGACTGATGCACAGCGCATCACCGACGATTTGGCCGCATTAGGCGAGCTGGTGAAAACGCCGGACGCCAACGTGATCAAACTGCCAAACATCTCGGCATCGGTCCCGCAACTGGTGGCGGCCGTCGAGGAACTCCAGTCACAAGGCTATGACATCCCGAGCTACCCCGAAGAGCCGTCGACCGATGAGGAAAAGGCGATCCGTGCGCGTTACGACGCTATCAAGGGCTCGGCCGTGAACCCGGTTCTGCGCGAAGGTAACTCGGATCGTCGCGCGGCGCGTGCGGTGAAGAACTATGCTCAGAAGAACCCGCATTCGATGGGGGAGTGGGCGTCGGACAGCAAAACCAAAGTGTCGTCGATGTCTGGCAATGATTTCTATGCCAACGAGAAGTCCGCCACCATTACCGCCGCTCAGGCCGGTGATGCCAAGATCGAATTTGTCGGCAAAGACGGCAGCGTCACTGTCCTGAAAGACGCCTGGCCACTGGCCGAGGGCACCGTTGCAGACGCCACATTCATGTCCGTCAAGGCGCTGTCATCCTTCCTGACAGATGCGATTGAGGACACAAAGAAAGACGGAACGATGTTCTCGCTGCACATGAAAGCCACGATGATGAAGGTCTCGGACCCAATCATCTTTGGCTATGCTGTCAAAGCGTGGCTGGCTCCGGTGTTCGAGAAATTTGGCGCAGAGCTGGACGCATTGGGAGTGAACCCAAACTCGGGTCTGGGCGATTTGCTGGAACGTGTTCAGGACAATGCCGAAATCATGGCGGCAATTGACGCGATCAAGGCTGATCGCCCGTCCATGTATATGGTCGACAGTGACAAAAGCATTACCAACCTGCACGTGCCGTCGGACGTGATCATCGATGCCTCGATGCCTGCCGTAATCCGTGCAGGCGGCAAAGGCTGGGACGAGGCCGGTGCCAAGGGCGACACCAACTGTGTGATCCCTGACCGCTGCTATGCATCGGTTTATGATGAGAGCATTAACTTTTTCAAAGCCAATGGCGCGCTGAACCCAGCCACTGTCGGTGCTGTCGCCAACGTCGGCCTGATGGCGCAAAAAGCGGAAGAATACGGTTCGCACCCGACGACGTTCCAAGCGCCGGCCGACGGCACCATCCGTATCGTTCTGGCCAATGGCGAAAGGCTGCATTCACACGACGTTGAAAAGGGCGACATTTGGCGTGCCTGCACTGTGAAGAAAGCTCCGATCGAAAACTGGATCCAGTTGGCCATGGACCGTCAGCGCCTGACCGGATCCGAAGCGATCTTCTGGCTGGACGCAAACCGCGCTCACGATGCGGAATTGATCAAATACGTCAAACCGGCGCTTGAGGCGGCTGGGGTTGCCGACAAGTTCCTGATTATGGCTCCGCGCGAGGCGACCCGCCAGTCGTTGGAAACCATCACGGCAGGTAAGGACAGCATCGCAATCACGGGCAACGTTTTGCGCGACTACCTGACTGACCTGTTCCCGATTCTGGAACTGGGCACGTCGGCCAAGATGCTGTCGATTGTAAAGCTGATGAATGGCGGTGGTCTGTTCGAAACTGGTGCGGGTGGGTCCGCTCCGAAACACGTGCAGCAATTGGTCGAGGAAAACCACCTGCGCTGGGACTCGATGGGTGAATTCTGTGCTTTGGGTGAATCGCTGAACTTCCTGGCCGACAACAAAGGCAACGCCAAAGCGGGTGTTTTAGGTGCTGCGGCCGAAGCGGCCACGCAAGGCATCCTGGACAACAATAAATCGCCCAGCCGTAAAGTTGGACAGCCGGACAACCGCGACAGCCACTACTGGTTCGCGCGTTATTGGGCCGAAGCCCTTGCCGCGCAGTCCGATGATGCTGAATTGGCAGCAGAATTTGCGCCGATTGCAAAAGAGCTGGCGGACAACGAAGGCAAGATCCTGTCTGAATTGGCGACCGCTCAGGGTGCTGCGGCGGATCTCGGTGGATACTACCACACCGATCCTGCGAAGACCGCAGCGGTAATGCGCCCCAGCGCAACACTGAACGCGATCATCGGCTGATAAACAGTACCCACGCTTTGCGGCGTGGGTATTTTTGGATTGATGAGATCAATAGAAAGAAGGGTCGACCCCCAAAGTCGACCCTTTTTTGAGTGAGTGGTCAGGCCGAAGCCTCACCGGTGTAGTTGATTTCATGTTAACCAATCCACAATTCTTGGAAATTAGGGGATTCCCGTACTATTCGAGTTTTAAGGTCCAAACTTCTCATAAATTCCGACGAAAAATGAAAAAGGGCCGGTCAGAAGACCGGCCCAAGGCGTTCGGATTTCCGAATTATCAGTTGGAAGCTGCCATCAGCTTTTCGTTGTGCTCACGCAACGTGTCCGAGACAACGGCGTACCATTCACCGGATTCACGCATCTCGTTCAGACCTTTGTTCAGCATCGCCAAATACTGCTTGCCGAATGGATTGCTGCGGTGGCTGATGAAGCGCAGCGACGACAGCGAGGTGACGAAGGGGTTCTCGATCAGGTCGTTCTGGTTCAGACCCATTTCTACCATGGTGTCCGAGAACAATTGAACTTCGAAAGTAGCGACATCTGCGGTGCCGGTCAGAACCGCGTCAAGGCATTCGCGCGCCGTGATCGGCTGCATCAGCGTCATGGTATCGCCGTTGTGCAGGCCTTCCTGCTCCATGTCATGGATGAACCAGCCGTCCATACGGCAGATTGTGGAACCCTGAAGCTCATCGAAAGTAGTGGCGCTTGCGTACTGGCTTTCCGGCAGCGTGTAGAAGCCAACGACAATATCATAAACCGGAACCGACGAGTCGAACTGAGTGCAACGCACTTCGGTTTCCCAGGACCATTCGTATGTGCGGTTGGTGCAGTCCGGCATGTTCCAGGCCATCGAGACGTCGAACGCCCCCAGCGGCAGCAGTGTTTCCAAGTGCGAATTCCAGTCATCCACGAAGCTGACCGAGTAGTCGCGTGCGTTGCCGCCACGCTGCAGCGCGGTTGTGCCCAGACGAGTGATCGCGCCACCACCATTCAGTGATTCATCAGCGAAAGGTGCCCAACCGTTGCCGGTGACCAGCTTGATCGGCGGCTGATAAACGCTGGAGCGTTGCACGCTCGCAGCCCGCTGTTCTTCCGCCGCGATGATTTCCTGGGCGGTCTGACCGTTCGGCAGGCTACCGTCTTCACACGGCAGGGCCAGAACCAGGCCCGGCGCAAGCGCGTTCGGGTTGGTGATGACGTTTCGGTTCGCGTTGAAGATCGGCTGATAGTTCGATGTGCCGTAAGCTGCGATCGCGATGGTTGCCATCGTGTCGCCATCGGCAACGGTATAGTTGGTACAAGCTTCCTGCGCAGCGGCGGCGCCGGCGCTCAGAGCGGTGACGGCGGTGGCCGACATTACAACTTTCTTAAGGTTGATTTCAAACATGTCCACTTCCTCTAGACTTTTCTTATAGTTAGGCCAAAAGGGGCCTTAACCGTTTTCCATTTGATGACGCAGAGCGGCTGCCACGATGTCTCGCCACTCTCCGGATTGCTGCATGATCGCCAGACCCTGATTGAGCGTCTCAAGGATCGCTTCCCCATCCGGATTATCTTTGTGGGTCATGACGTTAAGCGACTTGATTGCCGCCAGATTGGGGTTCTCGATGATACGGTGTTCATAACCCAGTCGGCCGATTGCCTCGACAGCTAGATGAGCTTCGATTGCGACGATATCGGCTGTCCCGTTCATAAGCGCGTGAAAGCAGTCATCGGGTGAAACCGGACGCAAAAGCGAGATTGCCGGTTCGTACAATCCGACCGTATCCATGTGCGACAAGGACCAGCCTTCCGGGCGACAGATGGTTGTCCCGGCGAAGTCGGCATAGGTCAGCGTTTGCTCATAGCCCGAGCCGTCGCGGGCAAAGAACGTGTCCACAACTTCGTAGAACGGGTTAGAGAAGTTGTATGTATCACACCGCGCACGATCTTTTTCAGAAAGCGCCCCGGCCTCTTCGCAGTTTGGACGCGACCAGGGGAAGGTGGCATCGAACGCGAGTGTCGGCATCAGAAGGTCCAGATGCGATGACCAATCGTTGACGAACTGGATTTTATAGGACTGTTCGGGCGCGGCACGCAGCATCGCTGTTTCGACAAGGTAGGTGTAGAGCCCGCGATTGGGCAGTGCCTCGTCGGTGAACGGCGCATAGTCACCGCCAGTGATAAGCAACAACTGACGGTCACGGATTTCCGGGCGTTCGCCGGCATCTGCATTACGGATCAGCGCTGCGGCTTCTGCCCGGGCGGCTTCGATCTCGTCCTTGGCTGCCGCTTTTGCGGCGATCACTGCATCTTCGCTTGCCTTTTTGGCTTCTGCTTCGGCATCGGCAACGCGGGCTTCCGCCTCGGCGATGGCTTTCGCCGCGCGATCCTCGGCGGCCTTGACCAGCTCGGCTGCCATTTCCGCGGCCATTGCCTCGGCTTCGGTCTGCGGAGCGGCCGGGGCACGGCCGATCTCTTCCAGACAAGGCATGGTCAGAACGTCACCCACCCGGATGATGTTCGGGTTGTTGCCGATCACGTCCCGGTTTGCATCGTAAATGATACGAAAGTCTTCGGTCGAATACACTTCGATCGTAAGCTCTCGCAGGCTGTCGCCGCGTTGGATTTCGTAGGTTGAGCACGCCTGTTGCGCCGAGGCAGTGCCCGCTGCGGCAGCAAGTGCCAGGCTTGATATGATCAGATGGTTTCTCATGGGTCCTGTTGCTTTGCCTTGTTTAGTTTTTTGTAAGTTTGACAACACCGATTGAGATGTTGTCCTGATCCGGGTCGCCCTTAGCGTTCAGCGCGGCCTGCAGCGCCCCGGCTATGTCTTGTGCAAGCCCGCTGGCATTGGATTGAAGAATGGCCTGAATTTCTGCGTTGCTGAGATATTGCAGGCCGTCGCTTCCCAGAACCAAAACATCCGAAGGTGTCAGGTCCAACGGGGTTTCCGGGCAATCGACCTTTGGAATTGCAGCACCCATGATGACCGAAGTCAGTTGGTTGCGGTCAGGATGCGCCAGCGCTTCGGCTTCGGTCAAAGTGCCTTCGGCCATTTGCGCATCAATCATGGGTGCCATCGAGTGATCTTCGTTGATCTGCGACAGCTCTCCGTCCCGGAATAAGTATAGTGGACTGTCGCCGATCGAAATCCAGAACAGCCGTTGGCCCAGCAACAAAGTGCCCAACATGGTCGAGCCCATGTTGAATCCAGCCTCTTGTTCCTCGGAATAGCGGGCGATGGAGGCATTGGCCTGCATCGCCGCCAGGGGCAACGCGTCGATCAATGCGGACTCGGGTGTTGTTGTACCTTCAAGCTCAGCATCTAACGCGTCACGCCAGGCCTGGATCACAAGGTCAGAGGCGACTTCGCCCGCCGCATGCCCGCCCATGCCGTCAGCGACGACGACATAGCTTGCGTTCGCCGCATCGAACATGCGCGAGGCAACCGCGTCCTCCTGCGTGTCACGCTGGCCCTTGTCCAGGATCAGCGCAATATCATATGCCGGTGTCGCCAGCATCTATCAGGAATCCCGCCAGTCAAAGCCATCGTCACAGAAGGCGGCAAAGCGGATTGAGGTTTCACTGATGCGGATCAGGTCCCCGCTGGACAGTGGGACGGTGCTGAGGACCGGCTTGCCGTTCAGGCGCACCAGGTTGGCCTTGCCGCCGTGTCCCAAGTAACATTTGCGGTCCTCGGGATCATAGGCAATCACCGCATGGTTGCTGCGGGAAATACCAGTGTCTCCAAAGTCCAGTTGAATGGCCTGATCGTCATTGCGTCCAATCTGCATCAAGCCCTCGGTCAGCGTTACGCTTGCACCCCGACCCGGACCGCCAGTGATGACCAGCCAACCAACCGGGAAAGACTGTTCGGCATTGTCGGTTTTGGCTGCAGGTTCTGCTGTCTCAATGAGGTCCTGCACATGTGTATCGGCGCGTTCGAAACCCAGGAAGGTTGTCTTGACGCGACCACGACGATCTTCGGCAGCCGCGGGTTGCGGAACCGGTGCAACCTCAACCAACGGTTCTTCGGCGACCGGTGTTTCTGCAACCGGTTCTGCGGCGGGTTCGTCAGCGACAACCTCGATAATCTGTTCCGGCTCGGGGTCCACGACTTGAACTACTTCGTGCTCGACAACCTCTTCAGTGACCGCTTCGACCTCTTCCTCAACTGCCGAGTGCAGCGTCAACACGGTCTCTGCTTCGGGCGCGGGTGCCTCGTCCGCCACGTCCTGAACTTCTGCGATAACTTCAGCGACGACGATTTCATCCTCAGCCTCAGTTGTGTCCAGCGCGCCTTCCTCAGAGAAATCTGGCATTTTCTCTTCGGGTACCAACTCATCGGTTTCTTCGTAGCTGTCCGAGGTCATATTGCCACCTGCCAGCGCTTCGCGCAGGGCATTGAAATCGGCGATTGGTTCGGTCTTTTCCGCCTCTGGCGTTACAGCTTCCTCGGCTTCGTTCTCTTTCGGTTTGCCGGCACCTTCGAGAAGCCGGCTAAGAGGGCTTTTGTATTTGAACATGGTGTCGACACCTTTATTTCTTGGCACAGGACAACGGTCCCATGGGGCTGCTTCTTACCTCTGTGCGCGGTTGCACAACGGCATGGATAGTTGCGATAACAAGTCACTTTCTACTTCCGCGACGGGCCGGTTCCCGTCAGGGGTGCCGAATTTGACACAACCCTCAGCAAACACTTACTGGCAGATCACACACGAACCGGTCAGATCACTCCTGCGCTAAGGGCATGTCAGCATTCGTTTCGACCCCACTGCGCAAAACGCTGAAACGGGCCTGCGGCTGGTTTTCGGAAACAAGTTTGGCCAACAAAACATCAAGGCTGTCCGAGCCATCAATGCCAGTTCCCGAATTTGTCTCTGCGACCAGGACATCCCCTTCCTGCAAGCTGCCTGTCGCCTCGGGTGGAACCGAGCTCAGGACTGTTTTCCATCCCGCACCGTCTTTGTTCTGAATTGTGAAAACGTAGCCATTTTCCAGGCCGAGCACGCGCATCGCGGGCAGTGCCAACAATCCGTTCTGAGGGCGGGTTTCACCCAATGTGCGATACCGGGCAGAAACGCGGATGTAGCCGTCCGGGTCCACCTTCAGATCGTTCAACACCTGAGCGGCAAAAGTCGTATCCGCCTGCACCGGTGTGCCATTCAGAGTAAAGATCGTGGCGCCGCGCTTGACCCACTCACCCACAATCGACGCGTCCATATCCTGGTCAACACCGGTTATCGCAATCACGTTGCCGGTCGAAGCCCGGCGGCGTGATGTCTGAAACGGGATGTCTACGTCCCAGTGAGAGAATGCGATCTGCTGTTCTGCCAGGTTCACCGGTTCCGCCGGAACAAGCGGCGTCGGCTCAACGGTCGCGGCTTCGGCCGTTTCCGTCGCCGCAGCTTCTTCCTGCTCCGTGGCGACCGGGTCTTCTTGCGCTTGCTCGATAGGCTCTGGAGTGGATGCGACTTCGGCCTGCGTGGGCTCAGTTGGTTCTGGTGCCGGCTCCACTTCGGCTGCGGTCACTTGCTCGACCGGTTCCTGCTCAGTTGTTTCGACTGCGGCGGTTTCTTCCGCCGGTTCCGCCACCACGGGTGTTTGGGTCGATGCGGTGTCCTCGACCGGAGTTTCCTCTCCGGACATCAGGAAGAACCCGCCTGCCGCCAAAGCGGCGACCACGGCCACACCCGCAACAATTTTGCCTGCACCACTGGATCCGCTTTTGACCACTGTATCCACCGCGACCGGAGCTTCATCCTTCGATGTGAACGTAGCGAGCCCGTCGTCGTTCTTGTCCTCATTGCCCAGTGCAATGTCAGTGTTTCCGGCAAGCAATGCGGTGACAACGGCTTCGGCGTTTTCGCTTTCAGCCTTGATCCTGGCTTTCTCTTCTTCTTCGTCTTTTTGGTCCATCGCCACGATCACCGACACCGGCCGATAGTCAAAGCTGTCGAACATCACGCCGGGGCCGCGGAACATGCGTAGCCAATCTAATGCGGTCTGCAGGCGATCCGTTGCGTGAACTTCCATCGCCTTGTCAATGGCTTCCAGGAACCCATCGGGGTAGCCTTCGATACGCCCTGCCAGCGGTGTGTAGGGGTCCGTCTGACCGTTGTTGAATGCGTTCAGGCGGGTCTGACCGTCGATCGGACGTTCGCCGCTGATGGCGTGATACAGGGTCGCCGCAAGAACATAGAGGTCACTGCTTGGCCCTTGTTCCGCGCCGCGTACATAAAACTCATGCGGCGAATAGCCATCCTTGATAACCCGCAGGGTCATCAGCGCGGCGGACTGGTGCGCAGCCTGTTCACGCGCGGCGCCAAAGTCGATCAGCACCGGATCACCGTTTTCGTCGATCAGGATGTTGTCGGGCGAAATATCGCGGTGCAGCATGCCGCTTTGGTGTATGAAAGACACCGCTGACAGCATTTTTTCAGTGACCTGAACGATAAAGTCCGGACCAGCCTTGTTTTTGGAGTCTTCAACGTAGTCCAGCAGATCGCAGCCACGGATGAAATCCATCGCGATATAAGCGGTCTCGTTGTCTTCGAACACCTGATGAACGTCGACGATATTGGGGTGTACCAAGCGGGCGTGATTGCGTGCTTCGAGGATAAACAAGTCGATGATTGCGCGCAGATCGTCCTTGTAGTCCGGCTCGACCGGTTCAACCATATCGCCGTTACGACGGCAAAGGGCACCGGGATAGCACTCTTTGATCACAACTTCGCGTTCCAGACTGTCCCGCGCAAGATAGGTGATCCCAAATCCGCCATTGCTGATAAAGCGCAGGATCTCGTACTGCCCGCGCAACAGCTTGGCGCCTGGTTGAAGACCTTCAATTTTCGGTTCGTCGTGCGTCGCGCCGACGGCCTGGTTGTGGCTCATTTCTTTCCGCCCGTTCTAATCGTTTTGCGGCTTACTTAACTGGGCTTTCAGCCCGCGAACTCACAACCAAACACAACCGCAGGACACTCAAGTACGTTAGACGTTTCAAATTTGACTTTATTGGGGCCGCCTGATGGCTTCACTAAGAACCCAGCGCCAAGAAAATCCACATATGGTGCCATTGCGTGCGCGTGAATCTAAATGTTGATTTTTTACCGGTAAAACTTGCGGACTGAGTGCCTGTTTTTTGCGGATTGGTCACTAAATCCGAAACAATAAACGCGCAATTCTGAGGGCTTCGAATCGCTGCATTGCGGCTCAATTAAAACGGGTAGGCGTCAGGTTCCGGTTTTTGCCTGAACGGAATCGACGCGGCTGCCGGCCCAGGCGAGGTTGTCGCTTAGCTGGGCGAGGATGCTGATTGCGTCCTTCAGTGGCGCGTCACCGCTTTCGAATTGCAGCAGCAAAAGAAGATCGGTGGCCTTTTCAAACTCACCGGGGATCCAGTCGGCTTCAGTGGCGATTTCGCCTCCTTGCTCCAGACGCTCCGCAAAATCTTCGACGATTTCCTGACAACTGTTCAGGAATGCGGCCGGTTCTATATCTGATGTCTCGCGCAAGTCGTCATAGATGCTGGCAATTGCCGCCAGCCAGTCTTCAAGGATCGGGTTTTCAAGCGGGGGAAGGGCGGATTCCAACGTCGCATGAATCGACGGTGCTTCGACCTGCGCTGGTTCAGCTTCTGCGATGTCCAGGGTGGAGAGATACGGAAGAAACTCTTGCTCGATGTCATTTCGGGCAGCTTCCAAATCCTTCAAACGCCGCTCGGATGCGACTTGCAGGACCTGTTCGGCCAAATTTTGACCGCCACAGGTCTCCCACAGATCAAAATCAGGCTCGGGTTCTTGCGCCATGGCTTTGACCGCGACTGGTGTGCCGATAGGCACGACAGACCGGAAGAATTTACCTTTTCCTTTTTCCAATCGGTTCAGAACACGGTCCAGCGCGTCGCGGACCGGGGGGAGATCCGCGTGGGTTACGGCCAGCAAGCTATTCGAGCGCAACTCTTGCGGAACTTGTGCCCACAGGTGGCGCTCAGTCTCACGCCAGGCATTGGTTCCGTTCGTGCACCAGATGGCACAATCGACATAGGACAATAGGTCCAAAGTGGACTTGTAGGTGTCATCCAATGCGCCGGTTCCCGGCAGATCGAACAATGAGATCTCTTGCAGGGCAGGGGTATTCAGCCCAATCGAGATAAAGTCCGGGTCGTCTGCCGCGGCTTTTTCCAGTGCAATGCCGGAATAGACTTTGGGCTCTTTGTCCCACCAGCCAACGGTGGTTTCCGGTGCATCCGCATAGGCCACTATAACCAATGGCAATTTCAAGTGTTGAGGGCCGGTTGGCAGAATGTCCGCCCCGGCTAGCATGTTTGCGAGGCTGGATTTTCCGGCCCCGAATTCCCCGGCAAAACCGATGTTTACCGCATTCGAAAGCCGTTCGGCATGGAACAAGGCGCGCTCGCGCATCTTGTCCAGACCCGCCTCTGAAGGCAGGTTTTCGGTGGCGGTCAGGAAGCGTTCAAGCTTGCGTACTTCCTGTTCGGTTCCGGGAAATTCAATCATTCCGCAGCCTCTGCTAATTTCTTGTCGGCGCTATTGCCGCCAAATACCGCATCCAGATCATCTGCAACACGTTGTGCCTGATCGAATGCTGCCTGTGCTTCTGCACGAACATTGGTTTGGCCGGTTCCGGCGCGTTGTTCAAGATGTCCGGCCAACAAGGCCAGATAGTGATCAAGAACGGTGTTCAGACGCTCAAGCAGATCGGCGCGCGCCGTGTCCACCAGATCGTCCCCGATCATTTCGAATTCCTGAACGATCATCCGTTCGGCCCGAGCGACCACACTTTTACGCGAAATCAGACGGGACAGCCAACTGACGCGCAGTTCCACGGTAATGCCACGCGTCAGTGCGGTGGTATCCGGACGGAACCACCGAACCGCACTGGTATTCATCCGACTGTCGGTCGGGTCTTGCCAGCCGGGCAGGGCGCGAAGTGCGGCATTGCTGTTCATGTCGACCGCATAAAGCTCGCTGAGCATTCGCTGCCGCACCACCTGTGTCGCACCCTGAACCAGCTCGCGCATGCGGTCCCGCAGCGGCGAAAAGTTCAATTCAGTGTCACCGCCCTTGGCCAACAAAGGGGAATCGCCATTCGGTCCGCGGACAACGGCGGAGACGGCTTCGGATACAGTGTCATCCATGACGCCGCGAAGATTGGCCAACACATCATCCATATCGTCAATGATCTGTGTGGTTTTTTGCGAAACCAGCGCGCGCAGCTCGGCCAATGTTTTGTCGTTTTCGTCGCCGTCGGTAATGTCGGCGGAGTTTTCGTCGTCAATTACGCGCAGATGGGCCTTAGACCGTTCCAGCTCACCTTGCGCAAAACTGTTAAGGTGCTGCCAGGCCATCTTGAGCTGTTCGTCACGGGGCCCTTGGGTCAAGGCGTGCGTAACGTGGCGGCGCAGATCGGGTAGACCAGAGGCGATCATTGCGGCAAAGCGCAAAACGCCCTCACGGCTGATTGGGCCAGGGCCCTGTTTGATCTCTTCTACACCGTCCAGATATTGCTTCATCTGCTCGGGGTGGGCGCGCAGCCAAGCCAGAACGTGATCGTGGTTCACGCCGGTATCGTCACCAGTCAAGGCATAATGGGCCCATTGGGCGCTGCCCATCAGAACATCAATGTCCGAGTTGCCCAGGGCTTTTTCCAGGCCATCCAACACGTCCGTCCGGACTTTTCCAGCGTCTTCAGCGCCGCCGCCCAGTTCGTCCACGCGATTGATGAAGACGACGATCTGCCCCAGTTCCAGCGCCTGCATCAGGCGGAACAACTTAAGATCCGCACGGGACAGCGCCTGATGTGCGGACAATACAACAACAAAGAAATCGGATTCCTTGAGGTATTGGCGCGAGATTTCTTCGCGGATCAGCAGCGGGTCGTTGACGCCGGGCGTATCCGTGACCGTCAGCGGGAACGGAAAATGGCCAATGTCAAAGTAGACCTCGGCCTTGCGCGTGATGTCACTGTACAGTCCCCGATCTGAACCGGGGTCGTATTCTTCGCTGTCGGTCGGATCGTCACCCGCACAAACATAACGGGCCAGATCGTCCGAGTTCAGATGCTCCAGATCGTGATGCTGACCCAGCAACTGCTCATAGCTGTCGCCTAATCGCAGTTGTGCGCGGGTTTTCATCGCGTCGACCTGCTCTTCGATCATCTCGCGCTTATAGCTGTCCTCGTCGTCGGGGAACATGTTGCGCAGCTCTTCGCCCTCGGCGATCAGCGCCTGCCATTGACGGTTATCGAAGAAATGAAATTCGGCCCCTTGGGTCCGACCCGAGGGGTGACCGAAATGCATGTCGGTGATCACGGTCGTCCACGGATTAACATCCGAGGGCAGGTATTCGGCCTGCCCCGTAAACCCGTTGATAAGGCGGGACTTGCCAGCCTTGATTTGCCCGACAAATGCAATTGACGGTTTTAGATTTGAAAGGTCGCCGACAATACGCGAAATGAACTGGCGGGTCTCGTCATTGCTGACCCCGTTCATATCTTCGGCGATTCTTATTAACTCACGACGGTTATTTTCACTCATACTGTTACCCTGGGTACTTGCAATCACAGATTGAATTAGTCGAAAAATTGAATATTACGGGCGCGCTCATTCGGAACGCTTCGTCAGAGATGTCCACAGATTCACAATGGCGCCTAGCTTGCGCGCCTCGTGAACGACCATGGAAAATTCTTCGCCGTCGTTCAGGACGGCCAAACCAGAACCTTTACCGCCGGACGGACGCATGACGATCAATTGCGGATGATCCAGCGCCGCGGCTGCGTCATCATCCCAGCCCGACAGGTCATGCGCGAACTGCGCCAGCAAAGTTTCATCTGCATGTAATGGCTGATCTTCACTACAATCGCCGTCAGACTGAACCATTTCCCCGCCTTCAGCTTTGACCCGGATGCGACCAACAGCCAAACGCTGGCTGCCGAGATAGAACTGATTGGCCAAATCGCTGGCATCGTCTGTTGCTTCCACGTAATTTGCTGGCTCGGCTGTGTCCGGAACGACTGCTATGACGGGTTCAGCGGGCATTTCGATCATCGTGCAAGCACTAGCGATTTCGCTAAAAGTGATTCCGACATCGTCCGCTTCCAGCGTGGCGTCCGGCCGTAGGGATATCAGGCTGAGCGGTGCAGGCGCCGCGGCAATATCGGTTACCAGTTGCGCCAATTGCCCAGCCAGCGTATCGCGCTCTTCGGTTTCAAAATCAGGCGCAACGCCGGACCGGACACGAAAGACATCTGTAACCCGAGAGCTGTTGACCTCAATCGCGAGACAATCGCCATTGGCAGCCGTAAACTCCAACCGGCGCGGCAAAACAGTGCCACGGATGGACTGCAATACCTTTTCGCGGCGCTCAAGCGCAGTGTCACCAGCAAGCGCGACGGCTGGCTCCAGTCGGGCAACCGATGATCGCCCAATGTCCTCGAGCAAATCGAGTATGTTTGTATCCATCATGCCGTGACCCCCTCTGGTCCCGTCTAAACTGCGGCCGCGACGGGCCCCAGACTGAGATGCGATTTTGTCAGTGCCAACCCTACATTCGCGCTGTTGCGACAGATGTAGCAGACCACATGATCCGGATAGGCCTGCGTCCGCAAAAAAATGTTCAACCGATCCTTTGAAAACACCGCGATTTCCCCAAATCCCGGATTTTCGGTATCAGCATTACCCGATTTCCGCAGCAATGCTTCAAAAGCACCCACGCCGCCGCCCTGAAACAGGTTCGCCACTGCAAGCGCGAGACTGTCCAGCACTTCGGCGTCCTCTTGATCGCGGACACTGGTCCCCAATAACATCCCTGTTTCCATGTCGATATACCCGGCTGCGACGCAGTCGGGTATCGTTTCCATCGCAGATTTCAGTGCGGCTTCGATAGACATCGGGCTTCCCGTCCTTCTACCTTGATTTCACGTTATAAAACATGCCATTCAGCCCCGCCCTTGTTCCCGGCTTTCGGAAGCGTTGAAACGTCTTTTTTTGCGTCGCGGGCGCCGTGTTCAGCGGCGATCTTGTCGAACTCTACCAGGAAGGCCACAAAAACTTTTTTCAGGCCTTCGGAGTCTTCAGGAAGATCCTCACCAGCGGTGATCTCGCGCCACATCGCCGATGCGCTGAGTGTTGATCCGGCGTCCGCATTCAGCAATTTCTCAAGGGTTTCAGACTCAGGCTCGGCCTCGGACGTTCCGTTTGACATAGGCACGACCTGTGTTTCGATCAGGCCGCTGGTTTCGGGTTCCAGTTCGAACTCATCGGCCGTACCATCCGATTGCTCGGCGAGCAATGCAACGATTGACGACACAGATGTGTCAGCACGTTGCGCGTCTGCTTCGGTGTTTTCGGATACAGCATCTTCAGCTGCGTCAGCCAGCTTATCCTCAATCGACGCCAATAGGTGATCCTGACCATCGGAGCCGGTGTCAGGCTGATTTGCCTCGCCTTCACTCTCGACTTCCAGTTCCAAGGTCTCTTCTTCGTCGAAATCCTCGTCATCCAGTTCAAGAAACGCGTTTTCTTCCGAAGGGATCTCGGCAACATCGGCCAAATTCAGAGGCTGACTGGGCGTTTCCCGGAAGAAAGAACGCAGCTCGTCCTGATCGGTTTCGGTCTCAGGTTTGGTTTCTTCCGATATCGCGGTCATCTCAGCGCGCAACCGTTCAGCCTCATCCGCATCAATCCGGGGGGCACGTTCCGTATCGTTTGAGCGTGCTTCAACGCGGGCAGGGCGTACAGGAAAGCTTGTTACCACTTCGTCCTGCGCATTTTCGTCCTGAACGGGATTGACCAGCTTTAGTGGAGTGGGCTGTTCTGCGCTTTCAGTGGTTTTGCGTGGGGGGATCGGTTGGACACGTGGCCCATCAGCAAGGCTATTGTCGATCTGGTACCGCGCCAGCATGTCTGCGCGATTGTCCATGATCTGCTCGGTGATCTCAAGAAAGCTGTCTACCATCTTGCCGCCACCGCTGCGTCCCCACAGTTCGGCATCGCCGCTCTTGTCGCGGGCGGTGATCGCATCGCGAGCTGAGAACAAAATCGACCGGTTGAACAGATGCCCTGCCTCGCGGTTGACGCGGCGCAACACCTTTTGGCGGTCTTTCGGACCCAGTGTATCCGCACGTGTTACCAACAGCAGCGAGTTGTGCTGCAACCGTTCGGGCAGGGCGACCCAAGTCGCCCGCTCGGTCTCGCGCCAGGCTTGGGTTGCATGTGTGCACCACAGCACGCCATTGGCCTGACCTACGGCGCGACGCCAAACATCGGTTGAAATCTTGGGGTCCGAGATACCCGGCGTGTCGATCAGATCAACCGCTTCGAGGATATCGGATTCAAGAAAAATACGAATGAATTGGGCGTCGTTTACGCCGATCGATTCCAACGCATCCAGTTCAATATTCTCGCGCATACCATCATGGCGCTGCACATAGGCTGATTGCTTACCCCAGCTGAACCAGACCGGCGGTAACTGTGTGGCCGTCACCTGGGTTGGCAGCGCGTGCGACCGAAGCAGAAAGTTCATCAGCGTCGATTTGCCGGCGCTGAACTCTCCCATAAGGGCAAAGACCGGCTTGCGGCGGGACCACTGCTCGATGCGTTCCCATGCTTTGGGCGAGACGAAACGGGTTTGTGAGTCTTTTGCCATATCGCTACTTATGCTGCCTCGTTACTAAGATCTTTCAGGATGTCGCCCAGAATATCGTCACGCGATTTCTGTGGTGTCAGTCCTGCCATCAGAGCTGCGTTGCGGCTTGGGTCATTCTCGGCCGAGGCCGAAATGCTAAGCAACGTCTCTTTCTGCTCGCGCATGAAATCCGACAGGACGGCACGTACGTTTTCCAATACGGCTGCGACCTGATTTTCTTCGATATCCTTGGTGATCGAATTCGCCTCGGACGCGATCAGGCGCGTATAGTCGGCTGCATAAGCTTCGAACCCTTTGCGGCGCTGCCACCAGCGACGCCACCAGGTGCTTTGCAAGTCCAAAGCGATTGTTCGCCCAATTCCGAGTGGGGGTGGGACACGCGGAACAATGGGCGCTTCGATACTGAACTCACCCAGGTGGTTGCCCAGTATCTTCTGATAAAGCGTCTCAATATCTGCGGCCGCCGTATTGTACAGCGCACTTGCTTCTTTGCGCATCGACCGCGCAAAGCTGAAATATGCGGCCTTTTGCAAGGTGCGCAGCCCCGCTGGGTCATACTGCCATGTGCCTTGTTCGCCGTTCAGCTCAAGGTGGGCAATCAGCGAATCCGTTGCACGTTTGACAAAGTTCGATTCCGCTGAATTCAGTCGCTCCAACACCTTCGCACGCAGGGATGCGGTCAATTCGGCCGCTTTCTTTTCATATTGATCCGAGAGTGTGGCAATCGCTTCCTCTGGCGATACCCCGTCCAAATCACGCACAAGGCCTTCGCCGCCCGAAAGGGTCTTGGCAACGGCCGTGGCGCGGATTTGACTGGCGATATTGCGGGCGCGGTGACGGACGCGATCCAGCAACCGGGTGCCTGCGCCTTCGGCGATGCGTTCGTTCATGGCCAACAGCAAATCGGGCAAGCCGGACAGTGCCCAAATCTTGTCGAGCGAGGGTGCCTGATCGCCAAAACCGGCGGCCAGATAGAACGTGTTCAACGCCTCGCGGGATTCATCGGAAAGAATCTCAGGGTTGCCCGTCAACGCGGCCTCGGCCCACAAGGCGCTGCCAAAGACAACACTGGTATTGGCGTCGATATTGTTCTGTTTGAGTGTATCCTGAATGCGGTCGCGGATTTCCGGCACCTGATTGACCGGATCCGCCAATTCGTCAATTCGGTTCACAAACAGGATGATCTGCCGGTTTTCGAATTGCGCGATAATGCGCATCAGCGCCATGTCCATTGTCGTCAGCGCCTGGCTGGCAGCCAGAACAACAACGCAGACCTCAGATCCGCGCAAGCTGCGCAGGGTGATCTGTTCGCGGACCATAAAGGTATCGTTGACACCCGGCGTGTCGCACAGTTTGAGCGCAATCGGGTATTGCGGGATATCCATATACAGCTCTGCCGACTTCGTCACATCGGCGAACCGCCCGGTCTTGGGGTTGATGTCCGGGTCATCTTCGTCACCCAGACAGACATAGCGCTGGATCAGCTCTTCGTCGAAGTAATCATATTGATGGCTCTGCCCCAGAATCAGGTCGAAATGCTGGCCCAATCTGGATTCGGATTTAGCCTTCATCTCGCCGATTTGGCGGCGAATGTCATCCATCTCGTCATCGGCTCCGGCGCGGTTTGCCAACTCACCCAGGCGGCCGCCGCCGACCATCAGATTGTCCCATTCTTCCTGTTCAAAGAAGGTAAACTTGGCGCGTTTGTCGCCTTCGGTGCGGGTGTTGATGTTCAACGTGGTCACCACCGATGTCCACGGGTTTACATCCGATGGAAGCAGGGCAGGGCGCCCGGCCAGGATGTTCACGATCGAGGACTTACCAGCCTTGACCTGCCCGACCATTGTAACGCTGGCCGAGAAATTCTCCATCCGCGTCTTGAGCGTGGCAAGACGTGCGGACGAACGTGCATCCGCCACCTCTGTCAGTTGATCAATCTGTGCGGTCAGCGAGTTCATCGCTGACGTCATGGGCGTCAGTGCCTCATTGCCAACTGACAAAAGATGGTCGTTGCGCGCCATGTTCAGCCTCCGGTTCCTGTCGCGGCCAACGTGTCTGTCGGCGTGCTGGTCATGGTGTCGATTCGGGCGATCAGATTCAGGGCATTGCCCAGGATCGCAGCTTCGGCCCCCGGCGAAATCGATTCGAAGGTGTGGCAATCCGCCAGAACTTCGATCGAGCTAAATCGCTCGCTGTTTTCAAGGCGGGCAAGACGACGCCCGGTCGGAAAGCCCTCGGATTTGGTTTCGGGCAGCGGCATACGCGAGTTGGCTAGCAAATATCGCCGCCCGGAGCGGGTGCGCAACGAAACGCCAAACCCGGTGTTTGGATGGTCGCGGTTCAGGGATTTGAGTTCACCAAGAAAACTTTCACGCGCAAGGCCAACGGCTTCTTGCTCGGCAGCAGCGGAGTTCATCATATTGGTCACGTTTCAGACCCTTGTACTGGAGTTGAGCGAAAAAACTCGTACAGCGCCCGAAGGCAAAAAAGACTCATTAACTCCTACTGCTCATAAGTGACTTTCAAGGCGTTCTTATTTTGACGCGAATAAGATTTTTTGGCGTTTGAATTGTGGCGCAATTGTGTTTGGTAACATTTTTCAACCACAACCTACGGGCGTATTTTCGGCGTCAATGTGAACAGCGCCATTTATCGTTAGCAGCATTCAAGAGCAGAAAACTTGCAACGATGCGCACGTGTTGTATTTTTGGTAGTGCGTCTAGAGCACTGTTCATAAACAGTAATTACTCTATCTTTTGAAATCAACCTGACACCAAATCTACCCAGAGGACGTCTGTAAAATATATGTATGTTGCATTCGTCTTTGGGTTCTCATCATAGCCCGCCCTTAGATGAGGGGCATTTTACTCAACGTAAGATAGTTTTCTTCTTCTCACCAAAGGGACCTGAGTGTTGCTAAATACAAAACAATAAAATTAGTCAAACTTGCCCAAGTAATCTTTTCTCTCTACTCGTAGAACGCCAAAAATCAGGCTGCTTTCCTGCCGCGAACAGCAACACATGAGAATATCCCGCATCCCGCTTAGCGGCAGCGTCCGGCAGACACCATATGTGCACGACGGTCAGTTCAGAAGCATGTTGCGCCGATGTCATCAATAATCTTGCGCACAACTCAATTTTCCCTCTCGCACTCCGTGGCAAGCTTTGCTATTCACCCCGACATTCCGGCACCGAGTGCCTGGGTTGCGGGTGTGGCGAAATTGGTAGACGCACCAGATTTAGGTTCTGGCGCCGCAAGGCGTGGGGGTTCAAGTCCCTCCACCCGCACCATACCATTTCAGAGAATTTTCCCGTCCGGACCGCCTTTGCCGGCTTTCAGGCAATGACCAACGTTTCGTACGGGACAGCCGACTGGATTTTGACGTTTGAACAGTCGGGTCCGCTCGCCAAGCGAACGATTAGGTGACTGCATCCATAGTGAAAACACCGGCCTCTATGATTTGGAAATGCAGGTTACATGGCCTGCATTTCGGAACGCGCAGTCAGGAGAACAGGTAGTAGGTCGTTGGTGACGTGGCTAAAATAGCCAATGCAACGACAAGCCAAACCAAAACGCAAACCCAGTAGGTTCCCGGATTTTCAGCGCGGGTTACCCGTTCCCACAAGTAGGTCGAACCAAACACCAAGTCTCTGATAGCCCATAACAACAAGCCAAGCCCCACATAGAACCAAATATCCATAATTCCCTCGCGTGATGAGTTTGGCGCAACTTAGGTTGTCAAAAATGATTGCGCAATTGTGCATTGATCATTTTCGGCAATTGCTGACCAAAGAATTTGGTTAATTTCGGCCTTTCAGCGATCTCTTCACGTCCATAGCACGCGCTTGCGGACCCACAACGCCGCCACTATTGCCCGGCCAATCCCATCTGGCGCACGGCCAGGTCGCGCATTATCTCTTCGGATCCGCCGCCAATTGCCATTATTTTGATTTCGCGCCAGATCCGCTCGACCGGATTGCCCAGCATGTATGCGGCACCGCCAAAGATCTGCATCGCTTCGGAAGCAACAAATTGCAGTGACGTCGTGGCCTGAACCTTGGCCTTTGCAATTTCGGCGACTGGCATCAGGCCCTGTTCAATTGCCCAGCAGATCCGTTCGATATATGCCTCATTCATATCAATCCGGGCAGACATTTCTGCAAACTTGTGGCCAATGACCTGATGTTCGACCAGTCGCCTGCCGAATGTCTTGCGTTCCCGTGCCCAGTCCAGGGCACTATCGTAGCATAGTTTCATCATACCCAACGAAGCGGATGTCAGGCCAAGCCGTTCAAAGTTAAAGTTGTTCATGATTGCGATAAAGCCCCTGTTCTCAGGCCCCAACAGGGCAGTAGAATCCAGCTCGCAATCATCGAAATGCAGCGTCGCTTGCTGTGAACTGTGCCAACCCATCTTGCCACCCAACGGCGTGCGGCTGAACCCGGGCGCGTCATGAGGGACCAAAAACAATGAGATACCGGTCAGGCCCGGGCCGCCAGTGCGGGCGCCGATCACAAACCATTCGGCATCCATACCCCCGGTGATATAGGTCTTTTCCCCGTTCAGAATCCATCGGCCGCCTTTGCGCTCGGCACTTGTTTGAATATTGGCAACGTCCGACCCTGCGCCTGGTTCGGTGATCCCAAGGGCCGACATCATGCGCCCCGAGATGATCTCGGGCAGCACTTTCTGTTTGAACTCCTCGGAAGCAAATTTCGCAATTGGGCTGATGGAAATCGTACGTCCCCCAACGGCGGCTCCGATACCGGATGCCCCACAGCCGAACAGGATTTCACTATAATCATGGCGCATAAAGGCGTTGTCGAAACCTAGACCGCCGTATTCCTCATCGATCCCAAAGCCAAATACGCCGAACTCAGCAATTGCGGCATGCAGCTCCCACGGGACGCTGCGATCCGCCTCCCATTGCTCAATATGAGGTTTGATTTCGGCATCGACAAAACGCTGGAAATTTCCGCGGAAAGCTTCGCGTTCAGGGGCCATGAAAGGGGATGGCAGGGTCATTTGACCTCCTCAACGTCATTTTCGGGCAATACCTGAAGCTGGCTTTCCATCATGCGTGCGAAGCGATCCATCATCTGCGTAAGGTATTCTGGCGATGAAACGAATTTCTCATGCAACAACAAACCACGCAGGAAATTCCGGGCGATGCTCCACAACAATTCAGTGTCGTTACGGTCACCCGTTGCGCTGACATACCGGGCGGAGATCAGGGTGAGGTTCGACTTGTCCCAGTCTCTCAGGCTCTGTTCAAGCATGCCGAACAGTTCCGGATCGGTTCGGCAAGCAACCAGAATCTCGACTATGGCGCGCCCACCTGCGGAATTTACGATATTGGCCCAGGCAGACATAATCAGGTCATAGACGGGCTGAGGCGCGCGATCATGTGGCCAGAGCGGGTTTTGCGCATTGCCCAATAGTCGCATCGCGGTCGCTGCGACCAATGCCTGCTTCGTGGGGAAGTGATGCGTTATTGCCCCGCGTGAGATACCCGCCTTGGCTTGTACTTTGGCAAAAGTGGTCTCGGCATACCCAAGCTGATCCAGACAAGTGACCGTCGCATTGCTGATTTTGGCCTGCATATCTCGGGACCTTTGATCCTGGACTGAAGGTTTTTTTGGCATCGATTCCGTCATCTTCCGTCGCGTCGCAGTGGTAAATCTTCGTTGACCAAGGTGGTCAGTAAATCATAAAAACAGAACAGTCGGTCTGTAAACTGCGGATCGCACCCAAGCGGGAGAGACGTGGCGTGACACATTCTCTGCGGATCGGAGGAGCAAGTGGTTTTTGGGGGGATGCCCCTCATGCGACACAGCAATTGCTGCGTGCCCCGGGGCTCGATTTTCTGGTCTACGATTACCTCGCCGAAATCACCATGTCGATCATGGCCCGCGCCCGTCTTAAAGACCCCCAAAAGGGATATGCGGTGGATTTCGTCTCTGACGTTATGGCCAACAATTTAACCCAAATCGCCGAGCAAGGCGTCAAGGTCTTGTCAAATGCAGGCGGGGTCAACCCAGTTGCCTGTGCTGATGAATTACGTCGCAAATCTGCAGAGTTGGGATTGAACTTGAAAGTTGCAGTGGTCGAAGGCGACGACCTGCTGCCGCGTGTGGCTGAGTTTGTCGATCGGACTGAGATGTTTTCCGGTGCGCCGATGCCACCGATCGAAAAGATCGCCTCGGTGAATGCTTATATTGGGGCTGGGCCGATATTGGTGGCGCTGCACGGCGGTGCTGATATCGTCATCACAGGCCGCTGCGTCGACAGCGCTCTGACTTTAGCGGCGTGCATGTATCATTTTGGATGGCGGCCCGAAGACCACGACTTATTGGCTGCCGGGTCGCTTGCAGGGCATTTGATAGAATGTGGTCCGCAAGCCACCGGAGGCAATTTCACGGACTGGAAATTGGCAGGCGACATCGCCAAGATCGGCTATCCAATTGTCGAGGTAAACGCCGATGGCGGGCTGGTCCTGACCAAGCCGCAGGGCACAGCTGGATGTGTGACCCCGGCTTCGGTCTGCGAGCAGATGCTGTATGAGATCGGCGACCCGCAGTCCTATATTCTGCCTGACGTGATTTGCGACTTTTCCAATGTCAGGATTAAGCACTCCGAGCCAGACCATGTAACCGTTTTGGGTGCAAAAGGCCGCGCGCCGACCGGGCAGCTCAAAGTGTCCGCCACCTGGGCGGATGGCTATCGCGCGGGCATTACGATTCTGATCAACGGGCGTGAGGCACGACAAAAGGCGAAGGCTTTTGCCCAAGCGGGGTTGGATCGTGCGCGCGCTGTCCTCCACCAGATCGGTTCTCCCGACTATCGCGAGGTGTCGTTTGAAACCTTCGGAGGTCGGCCTGGCGACGGCGATTACGAAGAGATCTCGTTCAAGGCAGCCGTGAAACACGACGACCCCCGCGCGGTTGGCGTATTCCTGCGTGAGATGACCGGGTGCGCACTGGCCGCACCGCCGGGGTTGCACATCTTTACCGGAGGAGGACGGCCAAAACCCTCGCCAGTCGTTGCCCTGTTTTCCTTCTTGGTGCCAAACGACACGCTGACCTATTGCGTAACGATGGATGGGGACGATATCGCATACAATCCGCCAAAAACGCCCACTCAAGACCCGGAACCTGTCCCGGCAAAAGCCCCGGAAATAGCCGATGAAAAGGTGACCGAGTGGATCACATGCCCTTTGGAAGATTTGGCCTGTGCTAGATCTGGGGACAAAGGCGACACCGCAAACATTGGGGTCATTGTACGTCATGCTACCTTTTTGCCCTACATTTGGGCCGCGCTGACCGAAGCGACGCTGGCAGATGTTTTTTCTAACTACCTATCTGGCAGGGTCGAACGGTTCTTTCTTCCAGGAACGCTTTCCATGAACATTCTGCTGCACAATGCGCTGGGTGGCGGTGGCGTAGCCTCGTTGCGCAACGACGCGCAAGGCAAGAGTTATGCCCAGATATTGCTGGCCACACCGATCAGGATTCCTGCAGAGTTATCCTCATACACCGAGCGAGGAGAAATCTGATGGGTTTTGTCAGTAAAGTCGTCCGCGATTCTGGCAGCTTTGCCAAGAACCGAGCCGATATGCTGGCTCTTGTCGACGAGATGCGCGCGCTTGAAGCACGTCCTGTCGCCCTGTCAGAGAAACGGCGTGAACGGATGGAGGCCCGGGGGCAGATCACACCCCGTGACCGTTTGACCCAACTGTTGGATCCTGGAATGCCTTTTTTGCAGCTGCACGGGTTGGCGGGTTACTGCGTCGATACAGACGATCCTGATCAATCGGTTCCGGGCGCGTCATTGGTTATTGGCATCGGTTTCATCTCGGGCGTGCGCTGCATGATCATCGTCGACGATGCAGGGATCAAGGCCGGCGCGATGGTCGAGATGTCAGCTGCGGCCTTCCTGAGTGCGCAAGACATGGCTTTGAAACAGAACCTGCCTTTTGTGCATCTTGTCGAAAGCGCCGGTGCAAATCTTATGGAGTACAAGGTCGAATTCTGGGCCAATGGCGGCAAACTGTTCCGCAATCTGGCCCGCCATTCGGCCGCTGGCCTGCCCAACATCGCGGTACTGCATGGCCCGTCAACCGCCGGTGGGGCTTATATGCCAGGCCTTGCAGACTATGTTGTCGGCGTGAAGAACAATGGTATGGCCGCATTGGCCGGTGCAGCCTTGGTTCACGCGGCGACGGGCGAAAAGGCCAATGACCGCGATCTGGGCGGGTCCGAGATGCATGCCACCACATCCGGGCTGGTCGACTATCTGGCCGAGGATGATGCGCACGGTATCGAAATGGCCCGGAACGTGATGGCCCGGCTGGATTGGAACAAATCCTTGCCTGTGCGTCGCTGCAAAGACGTGCAGCCTCCGAAATATGATACGGATGAGATCGCAGGCCTTGTTCCAACCGATTATCGCGTTCCCTATGACGTTCGCGAGGTCGTGGCCCGCATTGTGGATGGCTCGGATTTTGAGGATTTCAAACCCGACTATTGCTCAGCGACTGTCTGTTTGCAGGCCACAATCAATGGTATCGCTGTGGGCATTCTTGGAAACAACGGGCCACTGGACCCTGCAGGCGCGAACAAAGCCGCGCAGTTTATTCAGCTATGTGGTCAGGCTGACACTCCCCTTATCTTTCTGAACAATATCACAGGTTTCATGGTCGGCACCCAATATGAACAAAGCGGCATGATCAAACATGGGGCCAAGATGATTCAGGCCGTTACATCTGTCGATGTGCCCAAGATCACGCTCTATGTCGGGGCAAGTTTCGGGGCGGGCAATTACGGGATGTGCGGCTACGCCTATGACCCGGACTTCCTGTTCGCCTGGCCCAATGCGGCAACGGGCGTGATGGGCGGCGAGCAAGCCGCCGGGACGATGGAACTGGTCGCGCGCGCAGGGTTCAAACGCAAAGGGATCGACCCCGACGAAGCCAAACTGTCTGCGCAGAAGGCAGCGATCACAGCGCATTTCACACGACAGGAAAATGCGTTTTATACCTCGGGCCGGTGTATCGATCATGGCGTCATTGACCCCCGCGACACGCGGCGCGTGCTGGGTTTTTGCCTTGAAACCTGCCTTGAGGGTCGCGCGCGAACGGTCAAACCCAGCTCGTACGGGGTGCACAGGTTTTGATCATACTGCATTACTCACCAAATCCACATCCAAGACAGATAGCAGAGGCTGAGGCATGACATTCGACACGCTTCTTGTTGCCAATCGTGGGGAAATCGCCGCGCGTATCATCCGAACCGCCCGGTCGCTTGGGCTGCGCACGGTGGCCGTTTATACAACCGCTGACGCGCGGGCACCCAATGTCGAACTTGCTGATGAGGCGGTTTGGATCGGTGAAGGGCCGGTTGGTGATAGCTATCTGAACGCAGAAAAGACCATTGCTGCCGCTCAGAAAGCCGGGGCAGGGGCAATTCACCCGGGCTATGGGTTTTTGTCCGAAAATGCGGGTTTTTCAGCGGCAGTCGAGACCGCGGGTCTGACTTTTATCGGACCCGATCCCGAAGCGATCAGGCTGATGGGCGACAAGGCCGTCGCCAAACGCCTGATGATCGGCGCGGGCGTTCCCTGCGTTCCGGGGTATGAAGGCGATGATCAATCGGATGCCGCTCTGGTCACAGAAGCGGACAAGATCGGCTTTCCTATTATGGTTAAAGCCGCAGCTGGTGGCGGTGGTCGCGGAATGCGCGTGGTCCAATCCGCCGACGCTCTTTCTGAGGCGATTGCGCTTGCCAGATCCGAGGCCGAGAACGCTTTTGGATCCGGCAAATTGATCCTTGAGAAAGCGATCGGTGATGCGCGCCATATCGAATTTCAGATTTTTGTCGATGGGTACGGGAACGTAATTCATCTGGGCGAAAGGGAATGCTCGATTCAGCGTCGCCACCAAAAAGTCATCGAAGAAGCCCCAAGCCCCGCCATGACGCCAGAATTGCGCGAAAAAATGGGAGCCGTGGCGATTGAGGCGGCCCGTGCGGTGAACTATCGCGGCGCCGGAACCGTGGAGTTCCTATTGGAACCGTCCGGCGTTTTCTATTTCCTTGAAATGAACACCCGACTGCAGGTTGAGCATCCTGTCACCGAGATGGTCACTGGCATCGACCTAGTGGCGCTACAGATCGCTGTCGCGCAGGGTGACGCCCTTCCGATCTCTCAGGAAGACGTCACCATGAACGGCCACGCCATTGAGGCGCGGCTTTATGCCGAAGACCCCGCTAACGGATATCTACCGGCAACCGGTCCAATTGATTTCTGGCAGGCTGCGACTGGACCCGGAGTGCGTGTGGACTCCGGCATTCAACAAGGGCAGGAGGTATCGCCTTTCTATGACGCCATGCTTGCAAAGATCATTGCGCATGGTCCAACCCGCGAAACGGCACGTGCGCGGCTGATCAAGGCTGTGAACGAATCTATTTTGCTGGGAACGGTGACAAATTCGCGGTTTCTTGCAGATGTGCTGCAGCACAGAGATTTCATTGCTGGTGATGCAACGACAACATTTTTGGATCGGACCTACCCCCGGGGCTTTCTTGCGTACCGGGTAACTGCGCCGGACATCGCCTTGGCGGCTGCGCTGTTGTTGGATGCGGATCAATCCCGCGCAAGGGCGGCGTCGGGCTACGTATCCGCCGAACAGTTGGGTTGGTCTAGCGCGGCGTTGCCGCCGTTCGCCGTGACGCTTGCCTATGTTGACGAAGAGATACAAACGCGCGCACTCGCCCGCCCCGAAGGATGGACCGTATGGGTTGAGGGCAACGCGTATGATGTCTCGTTCATCAAGCGCAGCAGCGGGAAGGTCCGGGCACGCATAAATGACAACACCGTCGACGCCACCGCACACATAACCCGGGACACGGCCCAGATCGCCATCGGCGCCGAGCGCCGGACGTTTCGACGCCTGCGTCCCGGTGCATTGGATGCGGGAACGATCGCTAGCGGTCGCGTCACCGCCCCCATGCCGGGTGCCCTGGTCGAGGTGGCGGCAAGACCTGGTCAAAGCGTTTCGAATGGCGACTGTCTGGCCGTTCTCGAAGCCATGAAGATGCAGCACCAAATCACTGCCGCCGTTGCGGGCGTCGTGACCTCTGTACACGTTGAGATCGGACAACAGGTGGCGGCGGGGGATGTTATGATCGAGATTGACGAAACATAGGTAGAATTGGGTGTGTGTCGGCTACCGCCGCTCAGGCACTGCATCCGGGGACATCGAACAGGCAAACACAAAATCGAGGGAACAAGCAGTGCAACAGGCAATGGATTTTTTGCAAGAAAGCGAGGCATTGTTTGCCATTCTAGCCGATATTTCGGGCGACCAATGGGAAAACCAAACCCAGTTCAAGGGATGGACGCTGAACGATGTTCTGGTGCATCTGCACTATTGGAACCAGATGGCCGATTTGTCGCTTCAGGACCCCGACGCATTTGCTGCGCGCATTGGCGCATTGTTTGTCAAAGCCAATGCCGAAGGGCTGCGCGCAGCCGAGAACGAAGCGATTTTGCTGCGTGGGAACGAGCTGCGCGATGCTTGGCGGACACTTTACACAGATATTGGCACACGTTGGGCCGATCTCGATCCCAAGCACCGGGTGAAATGGGCCGGTCCGGATATGTCTGTACGCTCGTCGATCACGGCCCGCCAGATGGAGACTTGGGCACACGGGCAAGAGATTTTTGACGTTCTTGGTGTCGAGCGCGTCGAACAGGACCGAGTCAAGAACATCGTCATTCTGGGTGTGAATACCTTTGGTTGGGCTTATCAGGTCAACGGCAAACCTGTGCCCGAGGCGATGCCGCGACTTGAACTGACCGCACCTTCCGGAGCCTTATGGGAGTTCGGTGAACCGGGGGACAATCGGATAACAGGACCTGCGGTAGAGTTTGCGCAAGTCTCGGCCCAAACCCGCAACATCGCAGATACATCTCTAAAGGTGGAAGGGCCGGTTTCTGCCGAATGGATGTCAATCGCGCAGTGTTTTGCCGGTGGTCGCGAAACGCCTCCAGCACCGGGTAGCCGTCACTGCGCTCGGGGCGCTCAGATTGCGTGAAAGACGTTGAATATAAGCCTAGAACCCGGCACAAAAGGACCCACACGTCCGACCGAAAGCGAAGATATGCTGCAGTTTAATGTGACAAAACTTGCATCTGGCCTGATCGTCGCTGTTGTCATCGGCTGGCTGCTGGTGCTGGGCAAGAGCATTTTTCTTCCGGTGCTTTTGGGCATTATCGGAATATACATTCTGGACTCGACCGCCTCGACAATCGGCCGTGTTCCGGGGTTGCGCCACATTCCACGCCGCGGGCGCCGTTTACTTGCACTGCTTGCCATATTTCTAACGCTGATTCTGATAGGGGTTTTTCTTGAGGCAAACGCGCAAGCGGTCGCCCAGAATATCCCGCGTTACCAAACCAACCTAAAAGCGCTGGTTGACTCGGCAATGGCGATTTTGGGTGTCAAAAAACTGCCAGACTGGTCCACGATCGAGCAGACGATTGCTGGCAAGTTCGATGTTTTGGGTTTTGTGCAGGGGACGCTTTCCACAGTGCAGGGTTTCGGGACGGTCATGTTAATGACAATCCTTTATATTGTGTTCATCCTGTCCGATCTGGACGATATGCCGGAAAAAGTTAGAAAGGCTTTGGGTGATGCTGAAACAGCTGACCGGTCGCTGCAAATTGTCGCCCAGATAAACCAGAAAATCGGCAGCTACCTAAGCGCAAAGACCCTGATCAACGTCATTTTGGCTGTGATCTCATATGTGATCATGTTGTTGCTTGGCATCGAGTTCGCAATGTTCTGGGCCATATTGATCGGCCTTTTGAACTATATCCCATACCTGGGTTCCATTGTTGGCGTTCTGTTTCCCGTCATGCTGAGCCTCGTGCAATTCGGCGGCATCTGGCACGCCGGTGTCGCGCTGATCGCGCTCATGGCCGCTCAGCTGTTTGTCGGAAACTTCCTTGAACCCCGCCTGGTCGGAAATTCGGTGAACCTGAGCGGGTTTATGGTGCTGTTTTCGCTGACGATCTGGACCGCGATGTGGGGTCTGGCAGGCACCATATTGGCGATACCGTTGACTGCCGTGGTGATGATCATCTTGTCGCAAATCCATTCTACACGACCGCTGGCGATTTTGATGTCAGAAAGCGGTGAACTTGACTGATTTTTCCAAAGCCCGGTTTTAAGTGATCGAATTATTCGTCATCTTTGGTGCGCGACCGCCACCCATTGGTCGGGGTGACGGTCGGTTTATAAGTTCTGGCGTTTAAAGCTTGATGCGGAACGCGGCGAAACCATCGGCGCCTTCGCCGGCGTCTTCGATCACCACTCCATTGACGTCGCTCATATAGTCGCGCGCTTTGGGGCCGGTTTCGAAAAGCACCGTGGTATCTGCGAGCGGGGCGAAGGACCAGTTGGCGTCCGCCTTTGGATCGATTGTGCCCTGTTCGACAATGTAACGCACGATGACGTCGCGGTTGGTGTCTGGGGCCTCGAAAACAATCGTGTCACCCAATGCGCCCGGGAAGGACCCACCGCCAGACGCGCGGTAATTGTTGGTGGCGATGATGAACTCCATATCATCCGTAACCGGCGTGCCGTTGAAGGAAAGGTTCACAATCCGAGCCGCATCTGGGTTCACCTCTTCGCCTTTTGGTCCAAATCGCGAGGGCTGGGACAGGTCGATCTGATAGGTCACGCCGTCCATAACATCAAAGTTGTAGGACGGGAATTCCGGGTTCAGTAGAATTGCGTCGGCCGAGCCCGGCTCAACCTGATTGAACATACCTGCCGAACGCTCCAGCCAACCCCGGACCTGTGCCCCGTTCACGCGGACCGCCCGCACGGTGTTCGGATAGAGATACAGGTCAGCCACGTTTTTGATTGCCACATCGCCCACTGGAACATCGGTATAATACTCTGGCCCACCACGGCCACCGGCCTTGAACGGGGCTGCGGCTGATAGGATGGGCAGCCCCTCGTGCTCGGTGCCCTTCATCATCTCTTCAACATACCATTTTTGTGCGATCGACACGATTTGCACCGACGGATCATCCGCGACGAGCGCGAAATAGCTGTGCAAAGGCGCGGACGTCTTCCCTACGGCGCGGCGAACATATGCCAGTGTTTCGTCGTGATCTTTGGCAACCGAATCCAGCACGGTCTGGTCGTCGCCAACCAGCGCAGTGATTGAGCGATCTTCGTTGCGCTTTGAGATCGGGCGCGCCTCGGACGTCGTTGTTACGACGCGCCATTCGTTCCCGTCGCGTTCCAGCAGCAGGTCCAACAGACCCAGATGCGAGCCCCAGAAACCGCCCATGACCGCTGGTTTGCCCAGCAAGGTACCTTTTTCGACGTCGATACCTGGACGATCCGCGAAGGTGGGCGAAGGGAAGACCAGGTGATTGTGGCCTGTGACCAGCGCGTCGATGCCATCGACGCCAGCCAGCGCGACTGAGGCGTTCTCCATCCCGTCGGCATGGTCTGCCTCACCGATACCCGAATGCGACAGGGCGATGATCAGGTCGCAGCCTTGCTCTTGCATTTCTGGTACATAGGCTTTCGCCGTATCGACAATGTCTCGGGCCTGAACGTTGCCTTCCAGATGCTTGCGATCCCAATTCATGATCTGAGGTGGTGTAAAGCCAATGACGCCGACCTTGATTGGATGCTTGCTGCCGTCGCCCATTTCAATTTCCCGGTCCAGAATGGCGTAAGGCTTGACCAGGGTCTTATCATCGCGTGGCCCTGCACCCTGTTTTTTGGCGACGTTGGCCAACACGACAGGGAAATCAGCGCCGGCGAGTGACTTTTCCAGAAAATCCAAACCGTAATTGAACTCGTGGTTGCCCAAAGTAGCGGCGTCATAGCCTACGGTGTTGAATGCGGCGATGATCGGATGGCTGTCGCCTTCTTTCATACCACGCTCATAAGCGATGTAATCGCCCATCGGGTTGCCCTGCAAAAAGTCGCCATTATCCACCAGCAACGAGTTGGTTGCCTCTGACCGAATGTCATTGATGATCGATGCGGTGCGCGACAGGCCTACCGTATCGCGCGGCTTGTCTGCGTAGTAATCATAAGGGAAGACATGCACATGGATATCGGTGGTTTCCATGATCCGAAGATGCGCCTGATTGTCGGCAGCGGCGGCCGAAAAAGGGTGCAGGGTGATTGCGGCGGCGCTGGCCGTGGTTGTGGCAAGGAACTGGCGGCGAGACATCGAAAAATGGTTGGAGGAGGTCATTCGGAACCTTTCAATATGTTGGCTAACGCGCCTTCTGCATAACTTACAAAACAACCGTGTGACACTGGTATCCAACGCGTTTGCAGCGGCGCGGCGCATGCGGGAATGTTTGGTACTGATGCCCATTGTGATCTGCTTACCCAATCATGGCAACATGTGTCGATTTGAGACGGTTGATTTTCGCGCGGTGCATATTGCGGAAATGGCGGCAGCCGCATTGGGATAGAATGTTCCGCATCGTTTGCTGAAGCGGCGTTGGCACAGCGGACCATTGCAAGCATCCGCGTTTTTCCGCCTGAGTGACGCAGATGGTAGAATCTGGTTGTGATAACGATCTTTATCTATAAAAGTATGCGCAGCCATGAGAGTTTTCGAAAAGTATCTATAAAATGAAAAACACCTCCCCGCTGTGGTCCCGCGAAGCTGCCCAAGCGTTGTATGACCTTCCGTTGATGGATCTGCTGTTTCGCGCTCAGACTGTGCACCGCGAAAACTTTGATCCCAACAAGGTTCAGACATCCAAACTATTGTCGATCAAAACCGGTGGATGCGCCGAGGATTGTGCCTATTGCTCGCAATCGGCGCGGAACGGATCAAAGCTGTCGGCCTCCAAATTGATCGAGGTTCAGCGCGTTCTGACCGAAGCGCGCAAGGCTCGCGACGGTGGGGCAACCCGGTTCTGCATGGGCGCTGCGTGGCGCGAACCCAAAGACCGGGATATGGATGCCCTTGTTGCCATGGTCGAAGGCGTGCGCGAGATGGGGATGGAAACATGTATGACCCTTGGCATGCTGGACGACAATCAGGTGGTCCGTTTGCGCGATGCGGGGCTGGATTACTATAACCACAACATCGACACGTCCGAGCGGTATTATCCCGAAGTCATCACCACACGCACCTTTGCGGACCGGATTGACACGATGAACCGTGTGCAGGAAGCGGGTATCAAAGTCTGTTCCGGCGGTATCCTCGGAATGGGCGAAGAGGTTCAGGACCGGGTCGATATGCTTGTCACTTTGGCCAATATGAACCCGGCGCCGGATTCAGTGCCGATCAATATGCTGATGCCGCAGGAAGACACACCATTGGCAGACGCGAAGCCCATCGACCCGATCGACTTTGTGCGGGTAATAGCCGTGGCGCGGATAATGATGCCGCAGTCTTATGTTCGTCTGTCCGCAGGGCGCAGCGATATGAGTGAGGAATTGCAGGCCATGTGCTTCTTCGCCGGTGCGAACTCGATCTTTGTTGGTGAAACGCTTTTGACGGCAGAAAACCCCGAAGAAGACACTGATGCCATATTGTTTGCCAAGCTTGGGTTGCAGGCGGAAACATCGGCCGAAAAATCCTGTTTGGATGCTGCTGAATGATAGCACTGAGTCGATTGAACTCGATGCTTGAACTGTTGGACACCCGGCACCGTCGCCGGGTGTTGGCATCACGGCGCGGTCTGGACTTTGCGTCCAATGATTACCTAGGTTTGGCGCAATCGGCATTCCTTCGCGTTGCCGCGCAAACGGCATTGGCGCAGGGCGTGCCGCTGGGATCCGGTGGTTCCCGTCTTTTGCGGGGCAATCATCCCGAACATGAGGCGCTTGAACACGAGGCCGCCGCCTTTTTTGATGCTGAGGCTGCTTTGTTCATGGGCGGAGGATTCCAGGCCAATCAGGCGATTTTCTCGACCCTTCCTGCCGCCGAAGATCTGATCCTTTACGATGCTTTGGTTCATGCAAGCGCGCATGAAGGCATGCGGATGGGACGTGGCCAAACACGTGCCTTTGCTCATAATGACGTGACCGCAGCGCGTCTGGCCATTGAGGAGTGGCTGGCAAAAGGCGGGTCTGGTCAAATCTGGATCGCCGTGGAAAGCATCTATTCCATGGAGGGCGACATTGCGCCCTTGGCTGCGCTGTCTGATCTGGCCTGTGAACACGGTGCCATATTGATCGTGGATGAGGCTCATGCGACCGGAGTATTTGGCCCGAACGGAAAGGGTCTGGCGCATGGCCTCAAGGCTGAGTTGCTGACTTTGCACACATGCGGCAAAGGGTTGGGGGTTTCTGGAGGGCTGATTTGTGGCCCGCGGGTGTTGATCGAAACATTGATCAACCGCGCGCGCCCGTTTATCTTTGCGACATCCCCATCTCCGCTCAATGCGGCCCTTGTTCGCGTGGTTCTGCAGCATCTTCAAACAGATAGTTCGCTGCCCCTGAACGCCCTGTCCCGCACCCGCCACGCGCATGCCGTTGCACGTCAGATCGGAACACCCCAAGAGGCGCTGAACAGCCAGATTATCCCCATAATTTTGGGCGATGACGCCAAAACCATGGAAATGGCCGCAACGTTACAGGCCAAAGGTTTTGATGTCCGTGGTATCCGGCCGCCGACCGTGCCACGGGGCACGTCGCGCCTGCGCGTGTCGATCACCGGCAACGTGGGCAAGGATGACATAAGCGCCCTGTTCGAAGCACTGGCGCATCAACAGACCGAGGCGGCATGAGCGCTGTAATCGTCACAGGCACCGACACTGGTGTCGGAAAAACGGTTTTTGCTGCGGGCCTGACGGCCGCGCTTGGCGCAACCTATTGGAAGCCGGTGCAATCCGGGCTTGAGGATGCAACGGACACAGAAACCGTCGCGGCGCTTTCCGGTGCTGTAATTTTGCCGGAAGCCTATCGCCTGAACATGCCAGCCTCACCACATTTGTCGGCCGAAGACATAGGCGTCGAGATTTCGCCGGATCGGCTTGCGCTGCCTCAGGTCAACGGACCCCTGGTCGTCGAGGGGGCAGGCGGGATCATGGTGCCGCTGAACCGCAAGACCTTTTTCCTTGATGTCATCTCGGTGTGGCGGGCGCCCGTGGTTCTGGTGGCCCGGACCGCATTGGGTACGATCAACCACACAAGCCTGTCCCTGATGGCTTTGCGGGGAGCAGGTTGCAACGTCGTCGGCGTAGCGTTTGTAGGCGACGCTGAACCAGAGGTTGAACAGACCATCGCCGAGATGTGTCAGGTTACCCATTTGGGACGCTTGCCGTATCTTGAAACCCTGTCGGGAGAAACGCTGTCGGATGCTTTCGATGCGATTGACACAGCAACAATTCGGAGAGCTTTGTGACCGCTCTGGAGTTTGATGCCCGCCACCTGTGGCATCCCTATACTAATGTTCTGAACCCCGGTCCGATGCATCTGATCACCGAGGCCGAAGGGGTATGGCTGACCCGGGAAGACGGCACTCGGATGATCGATGCTATGTCGTCGTGGTGGTGTGCGGTGCACGGGCATCGTCATCCGGCCATTACTGCTGCGATGCAGGAACAGCTGCGGCAAATGCCCCATGTCATGTTCGGTGGCCTGACGCATCGACCCGCTATTGAACTGGGTCGCAAGCTGGTCGAGCTGTTGCCTGACGGGCTGGATCGCATTTTCTACAGCGATAGCGGATCGGTCGCGATTGAAGTCGCCTTGAAAATGGCTGTGCAGTATCAGATGGCGCTGGGTCACACGGGGCGCACGCAATTTGCGACCATTCGCGGCGGATACCACGGGGACACATGGAAAGCGATGAGCGTCTGCGACCCCGAGAATGGGATGCATGGGCTGTTCAGCGGCGCGCTGTCGATCCAACATTTCCTGCCCCGCCCACCGATATCGTTTGATCAGGAATGGACGGATGATCCAACCCTGAATGGGCTGGATGCACTGGCTGAGCTGCTGGAAGCCAAGACCGATCAGATCGCGGCCCTGATCCTTGAGCCTGTGGTGCAGGGCGCGGGTGGCATGTATTTCTATCACCCCAAGTGGTTAAAAGGCGCGCAAGACCTGTGTAAAGCGTACGGAATTCTTGTGATTTTTGACGAAATCGCGACTGGGTTTGGTCGCACGGGCGAACTGTTCGCGATGCGTCATGCCGAAGTGGTTCCTGACATCATCTGCATGGGCAAAGCGCTGACAGGCGGACATATTACTCTGGCCGCGACCGCCACGACTGAAGATGTCGCGCGCCGAATTGGCGAAAGCGAAGCAAACGTTCTGATGCATGGCCCGACCTATATGGCCAACCCGCTGGCCTGTTCTGCCGCGGTGGCCAGTCTGGACCAACTATCGGTCAGAGATTGGCGCGCCGAAGTGCACGCGATCGCCGACCAGATCAAGCAAGAACTTGCCCCCGCACGTGAATTGCCAGGCGTTGCCGATGTGCGCGTGCTTGGCGCGATCGGGGTCATTGAAATGGAGCAATGGGCTGATCCCGCGGTTGCGCATGCGCTGGCACCCGATACCGGCGTTTGGTTGCGCCCGTTTGCCCGCAACATCTATTGCATGCCGCCTTACATCATCTCTGCGAATGAATTGAGCCGTGTAACATCGGCCATGATCTCGCTCGTCAAAGGCATGTCATGAAACAGCGGTGGTTATCGCATTCCGGAACGGATGAATTGATCCTGATCTTTGGCGGTTGGGCGCTGGGGGCTGCGCCTTTTGCTGGGCTTTCAGGGCGCGGTGATGTGCTATTCGTCGACGACTTCCGCCACCTTGACGATCCTCTGCCTGATATTGCGCAATATGACCGGGTCAATCTGATTGCCTTTTCTTTTGGTGTCGCATCTGCGGGCCACTGGCTGACGCAAACTGGATTTTGTCCCGATCGGCTGATTGCCGTCAGCGGCACGCTATGTCCGGCTGACCCCGAGCGTGGCATCGCACCGGATATGATCCGCGCCACGGCGGAAAACCTGACCGCAGCCAGTTTCGCAAAGTTCTGTCGCCGCGCCGGATTGAACGGGCCGGTTCCCGAAATTGATCTGGAGGCTGCGCAGGCAGAGCTTCACGCCGTGATCGACCGTGGTGGCGCACCCGAGGTGGCGTTTGACCGGATTTGGATCCCCCAGCGGGACCGAATTATCCCAACGCCGGCGCAAGAGGCGGCATGGGCGCACCAACAATCTGCCGTGCGTGGTATTGCCACCCCGCATGTCCCGTTTCGCGACGGTCAGAACTGGCAGGAGTGGGCCGCATGAACGTACAGATCGCAGACCGCGTCCAGCGCAGTTTCAGTCGCAGTTTCCGCAGCTACCACAGATCAGCGAGCCAGCAGGCCAAAATCGCGGATCGGCTGGTCCAAGAGATGCGGGCCGGCGGCGGGCCGGACCGTTTCCCGGCCGGTTTGGAATTTGGGTGTGGTACCGGCCACCTCACGCATCGGGTGTGTAGCGCATTCGACATTGGTCAGTTGACGGTCAATGACCTGTCGCCCGAAGCGGCTGAGACCGCAACAGCGGTCGGCGCGGACTTTTTGTGTGGTGATGCCAAAACTGTTGAATGGCCATCTCAACCCAATTTGGTCATTTCCGCATCCATGATCCAATGGCTGTTTGATCCCGCAGCCTTCTTGCAAAAGGCGGCCAACGCATTGGCTCCTGGAGGGTGGTTGGCGGTTTCAGGCTTTGGACCAGAACAGTACCGGGAGCTGGTGAAAGTCGGCTCCACAGCCAAAGCGCCGGGCCTGTGCCGATCTGAAGATTTGGCCGCGGCGGTCGAAGGCCAGTTAGAGATTATCAGTTGCGGCGAAATTCTCTCTGCATTGCGCTTTGATACGCCCCGAGACGTTCTCAATCACCTTCGAAGAACTGGGGTCAACGGGCGCGCGCAGAAGGTCTGGACCAAAACCAGTCTTGCCCAATTCTCGGAACAATATATCCGACACTTTGGCGATGATGATGGCGTGCCCCTGACCTATAACCCAACTTGGATCGTGGCCCGCAAACATAGCTGAGTGCTGTTACCAATCAATGCGCTCATAGGCTTCGGTCTGGATACACGAGATCTCAGAGCCCGGGTTGGTCACTACCGCTTCGGCCATAACATCGCCGCCGGTTTCCGCGTCACTTTGCGCAAAATCCAAGTGCCACGGCGCGGGCGGTTCAACCAGTGTTGTTGCAGCAAGCGTTTCGGACAGATCAGGGGCAAGGTCTTTTGCGATTTCATCTGTTTGCCCGACGTCCAGAGCAAAGGAAGTCACTGAAGTCAATTGCGCCCCGTTAAATCCGGTGTCCGTCACCAAGATTTCCCCTTCGATTGCGCCTTGAAATCCTGGGGGCGGGGAAATCTCAAGAAAGTCGAGATCCCAGCCAGATAGATCCGCAGAGCCGCCATCTGTCATCAGTGAATCCTCACCGCTGATCAGCAAAGTATTTGGTGGCAGCCCTTCTAAAGATACAGCAGCCTGATCACTTGCTTGGTCCATCTCGATTGCGACTTCGATCGTCCCGTTTTCGCTGACATATGGGTCTGGGTCAGCTTGCAAAAGCTCGCGCCCCGTTGTGTCCGGCCCGTCCCATTCCAATTTCAATCCTGCACGACCGTAATTCTCAAAATACCGAACTTCGATATCATAAGTGCCGGGTTCCAGGTCGATTTTTCCGGACCGCGTTCGGAACCCATGCAGACCATCATTGTCCACGATCCTAACGCCGTTGACGAAGAGTGCTACGCCATCGTCCGCACCGGCAAAAAAAGTGTAGGAGCCGCCTTCTTCTATTGTGATTTTACCTTCGAGTTTTGCCCCAAACGTATCCCTTGAACCGCCTTCCCAGAATGAGTTGCGACTGTTATCAAAATTGATTTCAGGCACAAATTCCTGTTGCGTCGGGTCAGCGGACCAGTCGATGTCGTCCAGCTTTGACAACCTGTTGTCCATGTCAAAATAACTTGCGCGGAACCCGCCCACAATTTTGGCATCTGGTGAGGGCAGGTCAGCCTGAGTTACTTCGAAAGTCAGGTATTGTACGCCGTCGTGACTGCTGTTTTCACTGGTCGGCGTAGAATGATGCAGGGCTGCTTCGACTGTTCCCGCAAATTCTGGCGGCGGTGTTATGGTGATCATCTCACCTTGCCAGCCTTCCATCTCTGCGATCCCGTCCACATTTGCCGCGAATGCGATTCCGCCAGCCTCGACAATTGTTCCAGTCGGCAGACCTGTCAGTTCGAACGTGGTTTCATCGGTCACGCTGAGCGTTCCCATATCCACACCAATGGCAAGTGGCACGCCCGAAACGGTTTGGGCCGCGGACACGTCTGGGGCTGTAACCACCTCACGTTCGTCAAGACCTGGGCCCTCCCATTCAAGCTTCAGTCCAGCCCGGCCGCAATTTTCGAAGTATCGGATTTCGATCGAATGTGTTCCCGGTTCAAGCTCAATTTCACCTGTTCGAGTTCGAAACCCGTGCAGCCCGTCATTTTCAACGACCTGTTGGCCGTTGATTACCAACATCGCCCCATCATCGGCGCCCAGAAAGAAAGTGAATGTTCCGCCTTGCTCAACTTCGACGCTGCCATTGATCTGGACGCCGAACGTGTCTTTCGCGCCTCCATCCCAAAATGTGTCGTGACCGTTAGCGTAGTTGATTTCGGACGTAACCTCTTCATGGGTCGGTTCTGCGGTCCAGTTGATGTCTTCCAGTTTGGAAAGACGATGATCAACGTCGAAATATTTGGCGTGAAACCCTGACGAAAACGTCATCTCGTCCGTATCCGCCACATTGACAGTAAAGCTTTCGGAGTGACGCAACCCGCCTGCGTCGATCACCGTGACATCAACGGTGACCGAGGATGCCTCTTCATAGTCCAACGCAACACCGGGTTTCAGACGCAGTTGACCACCGATGACTTCGAACCGGTCATCCGAGATTTCGAACCTATGGGTGTCGTCCTGATCCGGATCCTCAAAACTGAGCTGCCCGACAACGGCCCCATCAACATTTTCGGCTACGGTCAGCTCTGCGGCGGTCAGTGTGATGTTATCAACCAAGGCACCGTAGGTATCATTCTGTCCCTCAGGTTCGCGCAGTTCCAGCGTGTCTTGTCCGGTCCCAACGACCTGCAGCTGGAACGTTTCCCAATCTGCGGATTGCGGGTCCAGCTCCGCCACCAGATTGCCGTTCCAATAGACCTCGACCGTATCGGTTCCACCTGCTAGACGCTCACGCAGGTCAACGCCCAGATCATAGAGTTGACCATCCTCTGTCTGGACGACCTGGGAAATACTGTCGATGCCCCGACCATGATCCATCTCGAGCAGCTGATCGCCATCGGATGCACTCGTACCGCCTAAATGATCCCAGATTTCCATTCCATGCGCGTCTTGCCAGGACCCGCTTTCATCCGAGCCAAAGCCTTTCCACCTGCCTTTATCCAAGTCAAATTCTTCGAAACTGCCATTCTGAATGAGGTTTTCATAGGCATTGTCCAGCACAAGACGTATCGGACCCTCGTTCACATCCTGAACGTCTACTGTGAAACGCTCGGTCAGGGTGGACCCGCCAGCATCCGTGACGATGACGTCGACCTCTATCTGCGCCGCTTCCTCATGATCCAGTGCATTGCCGGGCTTTAGCTGCAATTGGCCATCAACGATGTCAAAACGGTTGTCCGAGATGTCAAAGCTGTGCGTGTCCGACGCATCTGGGTCTACGATGGAGATGTTTCCGATCACTGCGCCGTTGGCGTTTTCGGTGACAACACTGTTGTCCAGCGCCAGTCCAGTCGGACCCTCGTTCACATTCTGAACGTCCACGATGAAACGCTCGGTCAGGGTGGCTCCGCCAGCGTCTGTTACCGTGACATCGACCTCTATCTGTGCCGCTTCCTCATGATCCAGTGCAATGCCGGGCTTTAGCTGCAACTTGCCGTTCACGATTTCAAAACGGTCGTCCGAGATGTCAAAGCGGTGCGTGTCCGACGCATCCGAGACTACGATGGAAATGTTTCCGATCACCGTGCCATTGGCGTTCTCGGCGACAGAAGTGTTGTCTAGAGTAACCTCTTGCAGCGCGCTGTTTTCGGTCTGTGTGTCGGTTGGTATTGCCGGGGCTGCATCCAGATTGGGTACGCTTGGCAGCTCCGGACGAGAAGCCGAGCCGCTTACATGGGCAATTCCCACACCTTCGGCTGTTTGGGCCGCTGGACTTGCGGCACTGAATGTTTCCACCCTGGCCGCGCTTTCAACAATTTCCAACGCCTCTGCCTTGGGGTTCTGTGCAATTGACCCAGCCAACGTGTTCGTCGAATAAAAGGTATGGGCGACTGGATCAGTGTTTGTGACGTTGCCGGATTGTTGCGCATGCAAGGTGCGAGGGTTCAACTCTTCCGGGGCACCCTCGCTCCGAGTGTTAGGTTCAATTGTCCCAGAGAATTGTTGGCCTGTGTGTAACGAACTGCGCGTCGGATCTTCGCTTGGCCCGACAACATTGCGGGAAAGATGAGTGGCGATCTCGTGTTGTTCGTCCATATCGGCCTGTGCGGACCTTGTGTGAAAATTCAGGTCGGTCTCTAGTTTACCCATCGCACAATTCCCCAAACAACAGCTGATTCACCGTATTTGGTAACACGCGCCCGCCGATAGCGGACAACTAAGCGCTTAAATTTAAAGGCAAATCTTAGGCAAGATGAGCCGGGGAATTTACGGGTCTTAAACGGAATCCGACCACTCCTGCTGAAATGACCAAGGGGGTGAAAAGCATCATGGAACCGCGTGGATTTGTTGGTCGCATTTCGGCACCTCACTTTGATATCCCGCTTTGGGTTGCCTCTCTGACTATAAATATTCTGTCGCTTTTGATGCCGATTTCCATCTTGCTGATATTCGATCGGGTTATCCCATTTCAGTCTACAGACACGCTGCGCGTATTGACGGTGGCACTGGTGATCGGTGCCGGTATGGAGCTGTTGCTTAGACAGTGCCGTGCCGTCCTTTTGACAACCACGGCTGAGGGGGCAGCGGTCTGGAATTACCGCCGCTTTATGACCAAAGTCCTTTACGCGAATTCTTTGGACTTCTCGCGCGAACCCGCCAGCAATTATGCGGAACGCTACGCAGCTATAGGCCAGTTGCGGGACTACCATTCGGGGCAGGGGCAAACACTCTCGATTGATCTGCCCTTTACCGTCTTGTTTGCGATTTTGATCGGATTGATCGGGGGGTGGCTGATTTTGGTGCCATTGGGCGCGTTCTGCGTTGTGATCATCTTCGCAGCGGTCATGAAGCGGGGGCAGTGGGCTCTGTTCAAGCACCGCAAGTCCTTAGACACACACCGATACGCGTTCTTGTCCGAGATTTTGTCGAACATGCCCACGGTCAAGGCAAACCGGATGGAGCCACAAATGGCCCGCCGCTTTGAATTGCTTGAAGATCAGACCGTCGATATCAGCAAAAAGCTGATCCATTTCTCGAGCTTCGCACAAAGCTTTGGAGCCATTTTCTCGCAGATGACTGTTGCCGCGATGGGGCTGCTGGGGGCCTACTTGGTGATCATCAACCTGATCGGTATCGCCGAATTGGCTGCCTGCATGCTGTTGAATGGCCGAATTATCCAGCCTTTGACCAAACTCATGGCGATGTGGGTTCAGTCGGAAAACTCTGCCATTTCACAAGCACGATTGAACGAAATGGAACAGCTTGAAATCGGGCAAAGTGCAGGGCTTTCCTGCGATCACTTGGGTCAGATCAAGGTGTCCGGTTTGTCCATGCGCCGTTTAAAAGGAAAGGGGAGAGCTTTCTTGCCCCTCAACTTTCAGGTGGAGCAAGGGCATGGCGTTTTGATTGAGCCCGAAGAAAGCTGGATGGTCGCAGCTTTGTTTGACGCAATGACGGGGCAGCGAGAGCCAGATAAGGGTAGATTTTTCATTGGCGGCTTGCGGGCATCACAGTTGATCGGGTGGCGCGGGCAGGACGCGCTGGTTGCGCTCGAAGCCGAGCCCGCGATCCTGTCGGGAACACTGCTTGAAAACATCAGCGCTTTTGGTGACGCAGAGACCGTTGATCGCGCCAAGCAAGTTGCCCTCGCCCTTGGGCTAGAGAAACGCATTCACCGTTTGCCCATGGGTTATGCAACCCAGCTTAACACCGGAACCGGGTTTGAGGCCGACCCGGTGAACCGGCATCTCATTGCATTGACACGGGCCTTGGCGCTGCGGCCGCGGGTGCTTTTGATGAATGAACCAACAGCGGTTCTAGATACAACGGAACGCCAAGCTTTGGCGGATTACCTCCAATCCGTGTCACCGCGGCCCACGATATTTGTTGCAAGCCCGGACCCTCGGATGAGGAAGATAACGGACAAGTGCGTTCGCTTAAGTTCTTCAAACGCCCTAGATCTGGCGGCATGGGCGGTGGACGCAGATCTTGAACGCACTGCCGCGGAAGCCTGGAAAAAGGGTGCTGCATGACCGTAATGAACACTCAGATTGCAAGCGGGATGCTATTTAGACTGCTTTCGGCGGGTGGGTGGCGCAATAGTGAAGACCGGCTGCTTGAGGCGTTTCCGCACGTGCTGGATCGGCTCCACCCGGTTGACATTTTCGAGACGTTGGAAAACCTCCATATCCCCTACACGCAGATCAGATGTCGTGAACGTGAGATCACGGATCACGAATGCCCGGCATTGATAATACCGGACAATGGTGCCTGCTACCTTGCGTTGGATCGGATAGGTGGCACGCTGCAAATCAGCGAAGATCTGAACCCAGATCTGAACCACCTCAAGCCCGGCCGCCGATGGTGCACCGTCATCCGGATCGACCGCTTCACGCATCACCAGACAGACAGGCGGTTCACATCTGTCCGCTCGGCATTCGCAGAATTAGGCCCGATGTTGCCCTGGCTGCTGATCGCCTCGTTGTTGTCCAACGTCCTGGGGCTTATGGCGCCATTGCTGATCATGGGCATCTATGAGCGGGTCATCCCGTCGGGTTCTGTTAGTTTGCTGGTTTCGCTGTTGATCGGTGTGGTGATTGTGGGTGCGTCAGACCTGTGCTTCCGCCATGCGCGCACGCGGGCGTTGGCATATGTTGGCTGGCGTGGAGAGCGTCAGTTGATGATTGCGCTGTTTCGCAAACTGATGTCACTGCCGCTGAGCCAGCTCGGGAAAACGGATGTAAACCAACAGCTATCGCGTTTTCGCCAATTCGAATCGTTGCGCGATGCATTTACCGGGCAGGTCATGACGACCCTTCTGGATCTGCCATTCGTGGTGATTTCCTTTGCGGTCCTTGCATATCTCGCACCGCAGGTCGCGCTGCTGACGCTCGGCTTGGCGGTCTTTCTTGTCTTGCTTGGCGCAATCATCATCCCACATCAAAAACGGTTGGATCAAAAAACGACAGAGGCCGCCGCCGCTAGCCAGTCGGGCGTTCAGGACGCTATTCTTCACCAGCGGGCCATTGCAAATCTGGGGATGCAAAACCAATGGTTGGACCGCTGCATGCCGCTTGCAGAGCGCGCAGAAGCGGCCGCGCGCCGCAGCCGTCAGTTTCAGGCGCTTGCGCAATCATTGGTTCAATCCGTTACGGCACTTGCGACGATGGGGGCCATCATCTTGTGTGCGCATGGCGCGTTGCGCGGTGATATCAGCTTTGGCGCGTTGATCGCCTCGATTGCGTTGGTGTCCAAAATTCTGGCGCCGATTCAGTCTCTGTATTCCAGCTTCCCCCAGATCCTTTCCTTCCGAAGCAGTCGAAATCAGGCGGATCGTGTCCTTAGTCTTGGCGTGGAGATCGAGGTGGGGCTGGAACAAACGCATCAAAAAACATTAAGCGGCGCGATTGCGTTTTCTTCGGTCACGTACCGGCCGGACCCTTTGAACGCGCCTGTCCTTTCGCAAGCCAGTTTCAACTGTGATCCGGGCGAAGTGGTGCTGGTCATGGGCAGCGATGCGGCCGGTCGCACAGCGGTGCTGGATCTGATCGACGGCCTTTACGCGCCTCTGGCAGGTACGATTGAACATGACGGCATCGACATTCGTCAAATTGCTAGGGACGAATTGCGTAAATCCATAACCTACGCCACTTACGACATGTCGATGTTCTACGGCACCGTCGCCCAGAATTTTCGATTGGCCTCGCCGTCTCTCAATGATGACAATATTATAGCTGCTTTGACTGATATGGATTTGCTGGATGACCAAGGTCTTCTGCCAGACGGCATCGACACTCGTTTGACCGACAGTGACCTGGCGCAGATGCCATCGGCAACCTTAAAGTCGCTGGTTCTTGCACGCAGCATGGCGCGCCCTTCTTCGGTCTATCTGTTTTCCGAGCCAACCAACGGCCTGTCTGATCATCGACGGATGTGTTTCAGAAACTGGATTCGCGCGCAGCAAGGGCGCAGGACTGTGATAATCGCAACGGCGGATCGCTCATTCATGCAGATCGCCGACCGTTTCATCTTTCTGAATGGCGACAAGGTTGTCGTGAACAGCGCTGGTGATGCGGGGCGCAAGAGACTTCAGGCCGTATTGAAAACGCTTGGGAGGGCACAGTGAAATCAGGTCCAAAGAAACGTGACACGTCCGGTCCAATGCAACGTGCAAATTGGAGGCGCCGAATGCGGCGGCCTAGATTTGCGGCCTTCCTCTCGCTTGCGGTTTCGGCCATGGTTGGATGCTTGGTGGTTCTGGCAGGGCAAACTACTGTTCCCCAGGTAACCCGCGCCCCAGGGACGATCCTGCCAGTTGGCGCGTATCCACAAATCGAAACGATGCCTGGCGGCATTGTCCGGGCTGTTCATGTCCGCGATGGCCAGTTGGTTGAGGCGGGGGATTTACTGGTTGAACTGCATCACCCGGATCTGACGCGGGAAAGAGACGTCACGTCGGGCCAGCTTGCTGCGGTTCAGCGAGACTTGGCCACAGCGTCCGCTGTACTGGCGGTATTGGATCGCGAAGCTGTGCCTGACAAGGCGGAAATTGATGCGCTCAAAGGCAAGGGCCTGATTTCTGCAGCGGCAAGGTTGGACCTTTATGCTGAAGGCCAACGCATTCAGCTGGCCACGATCAAGCAGCAAGAGGGGACATTGGATATCCTGACACGGGCCACGCAGTTCGCTCAGGCCCGCGTTCGAAAGAAAGAGGAGATTCTGGAGAGATATGCGCAGCTGCGGACGCAGGGTCTAAAATCCCTGAGCGATTTCCTTGAGGAAGAGGATGAAGTGGACGCGGTTCGCGCGGCTGCATCGGACGCCCGGGTGCGCCTTGCCGAAGCCCAGAGCGCATTGATGCTGGCCCGTGCAGCCAAAGTTGAAGAAACCCTGGCGTTGCGAGATGAGGTGCTAACTCGATGGGCCGAACTTGAGCAAAAGCGCGTGGAGTTGGAGATATCGCTGGACGTCGTAAACTCAAAATTGTCGGCACTGCGTATTTCTGCCCCAGCACGTGGAATTATTCAGGCGATAACATATCCTAACCCAGGGGAAGTCATCGCGCCGGGCGAAGTGATTTTTGAGATTTTGCCGACCCGTCGCGCTTTGGTCGTAGAAGCACGTATCGCAAATTCCGAGGTCGGCCATGTTGAGTTGGAACAGCCGGTTTCAGTAAGCGTAGACACATTCGATGCCCGACGTTTCGGTAAGGTCGAAGGACGCCTGCAATCCATCTATCCTGTGCCTCTGACGGATGAACAAACCGGTGAAACCTATTTCAGGGCCTCGTTTAAACTGACCGAAGCCAAGGTTGGCACGGGCCCGTGGGAGCGTCCGCTTCAAGCTGGGATGACCGTTGTTGCGGAAATGACGACCGGCGAACAGACCCTGCTTTCCTACCTGTTAAAGCCGGTGCAGATGACGATGGAACGCGCATTCAGAGAGCGTTAGCTTGCAGATGTAAGACCTTGTAATCATGTAGCAATTCCTGTTTATCGAAACGATCAGTACAGCAAATTGAGCATAAGGAGTGACACAACAAGAAACAGTATGGTCATGACCCCACCTGAGCGTACAAAGTCCATAACTTTGTACCCTGCAGGACCCATGATCAGGGCGTTTACCTGATGGGTTGGGATTATGAAGCTGTTCGATGTTGATATGGCAACTGTCAGGGCAAATACAGCCGGATTTCCGCCTGCTGCCACTGCAATTGAAACGGCCAATGGCACTAGCAGAACGGTGGCGCCGACATTGGACATCACCAACGAAAACGCCGTAGCCAGAACCGCAACGCCTGCCTGAAGGGACCAGGTCGGCCATCCATCCAGAATGATCATGATTTGCTGCGCGATCCACGCTGCCGTGCCGGTATTCTGAACGGCCTGACCTAATGGAATAAGACATGCGAGCAGAAAGACTGTATTCCACCCAACGGCCCGGTAGGCTTCGTCAACGCTCAGCACTCGAGACAACATCATTCCCGCGGCTCCCGTCAAAAGGCAGAGAGAGAGCCGAATGTCGGTGAACAGGATCATCGACAGGGAAATGGCAAAAAACGCCAGCGCCCAACCGACCTTTTGCGGGCGAAGCTCGTCTTGGGGGAAGTCGGTGGTCACCACCACAAAATCGGGGTCGCGCTTGATCCGCATCAGGTTGTCCCAGCGGGTATGGGCGACCAACATGTCGCCTGCGTGAAACTCCTCAAGTCCGATTTGAGTAGACTCGTGCGTTTCGGATTCAACATGGCTGAGCGTTTCCTCGCCGCGATGGATGGCAAGCAACGACATGCCGTATGTCTTGCGGAACAATAGCTCGCGTGGGCATTTCCCGATCAGCTTGCTGTCGGGTGTTATGACAACTTCAGCGATGCCTGCGTTGGTTGGTGCGAATTCTTCGACAAAGATGTCCAACGTCGGCAGGACGGTCAGCCCGTACTTCTGCGCGAACTCCTCTACGACCCAGCGCCTGCCGATGATCGCCAATCGGCAAGGCGCGGCAATTTCGGCCGTCAGGACCTGAACCATTGAGGTTTTTCCACGATAGAATGTCGAAATGATGTACAGGTGATTTTCGTGGTTTATGTCGGCCAAAATCTGCCCGACCAAAGGGCTTTCGGCTGGAACGATTACTTCGAAAACATCGGCTTTCAGGCCGTAGACACGTTGCAGATACTCTTGCGTTCCCTGTCCGGTCCCGGTGTTTTCCGATCCCTCATCACCCGGCAAAACCCACCGACCCAGCAGCAGAAAGTAGGCGATGCCGGTCAGGATCAGAACAATCCCTATCGGCGTCACAGAGAAAAGGCCGAACTGCTCCATTTTCTGACCTTCGGGCAGGCCGTTGTTGGCCGACTGGATCAGGTCGTTCAGCAGGATAAGAGGCGAAGATCCGACCATCGTCATTGTGCCACCAAGGATGGCGCAGAACCCCATGGGCATCAGCAAGCGCGACAATGGGATGCCTGATCGGGAAGATATTCGGCTGACGACCGGAAGAAACAGCGCGGCGGCTCCAACGTTCTGCATGAACGAGGAAATGACCCCTACGGTGCCCGAAATAATCGGCAGCACGCGTTTCTCGGACGTTCCGCCATATTTCAGAATAACAGCGGCGACTTTGTTCATTATGCCGGTCTTGTCGAGCCCCGCGCCAACGATCATGACTGCTATAATGGAAATCACCGCATTGGATGCAAATCCATCAAACAGGTGCGGCACGTCAGCTAGTTTTTCGAGCCCGGGCGCGTAACTGAGGAGGCCGATAATGACCAGAACAAGTATGGCAGAAAGGTCAATCCTGACGATTTCGGATACAAAGAGAAATACGGTGAAGGCAAGAAGGGCGCAAACGACACCCATCTCAAAATTGAAGGCCACCTGTTCCACAATCGTCACCAGGAATTTGTTCTTACATTAAAAAAACATCTAACCCATCAATGTTGGATTGTCATGATGTTTCAAAACCGCAAGCTTGAGCGAAACAAAATTACTACCACTGCCAAAACGTCATGTTTCGAACCGGCGCGTGGGGGCCCTTTGATTGCTTGTCAGGCTGGGGCCTTCACGCCTCTCAAATCATCGGGGTCAGCCACGCCCGCGGTAAGGCGGAACACCCTGATCCGGGATCCAGACGCCTTCGGGCATTGGGCCAGTTTGCCAGAACACGTCGATCGGAATGCCCCCGCGCGGATACCAATAGCCTCCGATACGCAGCCACCTTGGCTCCAGAAACTCTTGCAGCCGGCGGGCAATCGAGATGGTGCAATCTTCGTGAAAGGCGCCATGATTGCGGAACGAGCCCAGAAACAACTTGAGCGCTTTGCTTTCCACCAACCATTGATCGGGTACGTAATCTATCACCAGATGGGCAAAATCCGGCTGGCCTGTCATCGGGCAAAGCGAGGTGAACTCGGGCGCGGTAAAGCGCACGTTGTAATCCACATCAGCCTGTGGGTTCTGCACGCGTTCCAGAACCGCCTCTTCCGGGCTGGCTGGCATTTTGGTGTCTCCGCCCAACTGGGTGAGGTTGCTGTAGATACTATCGGTCATGTTATCTCTCCTGCGGTCAGACGCCGCGTTTGTTGCCCCAGATCAGCACATGTAGCTGGGGCAGAATGCGAGGCGCGAACCAACCGGCATTCAAAGTCTTGTCGATCAGCCATTCCATACGGCCGGTGGCATTGGTCAAATCAACCGGGCTGGCCGGATCGGTTTCCGGGTTACCGGGTTGAAGGTACAGCGGAAGATCCGGATACCGGTCGGCTACGCTGCGTGCCCAGCTGAAATCCGTGTCGTCAAAGATCACGATCTTGAGGACAGTCTGCGCAGGGCGCACGTTGAGGCAGGCGTCAAACGCCGTCCAATCCATATCCTCCCCACTGCTGGGTGGTTTCGGGCTGAGAACCAGCATAGCAAGGTCGGCAAACCACGGCTTTGCGATTGACCCTTGGGTTTCGCATGCAAAGGTATAGCCTTCCGCTTTGCCTTGCTGGATCAAAGGGCCAAAATCCTGAATGGCAGGATTGCCGCCAGACAGGGAAACAGTCAGAGGCCGCCCGCCTGACAAACGCTGAACCTCGGACCAGACGGCCTGCGTGTCCATTGCTGCCCAATCGTGGCGATGGGCGCTGTCGACAGCATGGAGGCTGTCGCACCAGCTGCACCGGAAATCGCACCCGCCCGAGCGTACAAATACCGTCGGCTGACCGATCAGCGCGCCTTCGCCCTGTACCGTGGGGCCGAATATTTCAGATATTCTAAGGGTCATGGGCGATACTCGGCCCATGTCTTGGGCGTTTCGGACACTTTCACCGCTGCGGTTTCGGGCCAGCGGACCGCGCACCAGTCAAAGAAGTGCCGCGCAAGGTTCTCTGCGGTCGATACGACGTTCAGCACATTGTTCAGGTGCCGGTGGTCGAATTCATCGTCGATATAGGTCTTAAGCGGTTTCAGCTCGTGGTAGTCCCGCACGAACCCATCCGTATTCAAATCGCGCCCGGCCAATTCGACCACGACAATATAGTTATGGCCGTGCATCCGGGCACATTGGTGATCATCGGCCAAGTGGGTCAACTGATGTGAGGCGGAAAAGTGGAACTCCTTAGTAATCCGGTACATCAGACACTTGCTCCTGCGATGGCAGATTTCCAGAACTCGGCGTCGTCGTACTTGGTTGGATCGGGCACTCCGGCCAGCTCGAACGCCTCGCGCCGTTCAACACATGTTCCGCATCGGCCACAATGCAAATCGCCGCCTTTGTAGCAGGACCACGTCTGATCGAACGGGGTGTCCACGCGCGCGCCTTCGCGGACAATATCGGCTTTGCTGCGGTGCACGAATGGCACATGCAGCACCACATCCGCGTAGCCGTCCAACGCCGCGCGCTGCATGGTGTCAAACGCATCTGTGAATGCCGGGCGGCAATCGGGATAGATGAAATGGTCGCCGCCATGCACAGCAGTAGCAACCGCATCATCCCCCTGCGCTGCTGCCACACCATAAGCGATGGTCAGCATGATCGCATTACGGTTGGGGACAACCGTGACCTTCATCGTCTCTTCCGCGTAATGCCCGTCAGGCACGTCCACGTCGTCGGTTAAGGCCGAGCCCGTCAGCGACGCGCCGACAGAACGCAGGTCAATAACGTGATGGGGCACGTCCAGCCTCTGCGCGCAGAGGGCAGCGAAGGTCAGTTCTTTGGTGTGGCGTTGGCCATAGTCGAAAGACACAAGCCGCGAGAGGTTTCCTTCCGCGGCCAGCACATGGGCAAGCGACACGGAATCCAGTCCGCCGGAGCAGACCAATGTAGTTTTCATGTTTTCAGTCCTTGTTTTGATAACCGGGTAGGCTGCGACCGGCGGGCGGGACGCTTACGGTCTTTTTCCGGTAAGCGCAATGCACGAATTGGTGGGCAAAAGAGACCTTAGGCCTGACCGCCGCGCCCTTTAGGGATTGGGAAAGCGCGGCGGCACAAGTCCGGCTTGAAACCAACTGACCAATGTCACAATGGAAAAGACGGGCAAACCGGTTGCGCGCTGAATATCTGCCGCGTATGGGCACATATTCGTGCATTCCAGCACGATCGCGCCAAGGTTCGGATTTTCAGACTGCAACGCAAGCGCGGCATCAACGTTATCGGCACGGGCCTTGTCGACATCCAGGCTAAGTTCGTTCCCCAGTATCGCACGGGTAAATTCGCGCCCGCCTTCGGTGGAACCGATAGGTGTATCGTCCGGAACCTGAGCGGTGCGCAGATGTTCACGGGTCAAAGTGGAGGCGGAAATGGTCAGAACCCCTGCGCGTTTTCCGGCCGGAAGGATACCGTTCACCATCTGCACCTGCATCAAAGATGAGGTCACAACCGGAACCGGTACAGCCTCGGACAGCTCTTTCTGAAACAGGGACAGAAACCCGCAATTGGTAGTAATGCCGTCTGCGCCGTCCTTGACCAGTTCTCGCGCGGCATCAATGAACGCGTCCAACATGCCCTCGGCCCGGTGCCGAACGACCAGGTCCGGCGAGGCATCCCGAACAATGCGATAGAGCACCGGAAAAGGCCATGTCAGCGCATTTCCCATATCACCGGGGATGCGTGGGAATTGGGCGTCCAGCATCAGTATGCCCACCGACGCTCCGTAAATGGATTTACCACCTTGGGCGATCATCCGTGCGCCTCCTCGATAATGCGGGCCGAGATGTCTTCGGACCCTTCCATGTAGATGCTGGATATCCCGTGGCGCACGGCGTCCTGCACCTGATCCATTCGTTTGGAAATATGGGCACCCAGTACGCGCGCGGCCTCATCCGCGTCGCGATCCAGCAAGGCCTGCATGACCCGTTTATGTTCATCTTTCGAGCGTTGAACCCGATCCAAGCTCATGGAAACCCAGCGGATATATCGGATGCGTTCGTTGATCCGGGTCAGGGTTTGCACCAGTTCGCAGTTGCCCGATAGCCTGGCAATGCCCAGATGAAAGGCCTCGTCCTTGCCGACGGCTTCTTCGACGGTCAGGCCGGTGATGTCGATGCCGGTGGCGTAAAGTTCATTGCGAAGTGATTGAAGGTCAGCGTCTGACGCTTTTTCGCAGGCACTGCGCGCGGCAGCAGATTCGATGATTTGGCGCAATTCGAACAGATCAAACACGCTCTGGGCGTCGAGCGGGCGGCAGAAAAAGCCCTGACCGGGGCGAAAGTCGAATAAGCGCTCCGCCACCAATCGGTTTAAAGCTTCGCGCAGGGGGGTTCGGCTGACACCCAATTCTTTCGATAGTGCCACTTCATTCAATCGATCACCCGGCCGCAGGCGAAACGAGACGGCCATCGCCTTTACCTGTTCATAGATGTCGTCAACGCGTGGACCCGCCATAAGTACTGCCTTTTTCGTTTTCCAAGGCGTGCCACAGGTCGTTCTTGAAATCAATATACAAAACTGTATACAGTTCTGTGTGCAGAATGAAATCAAAGGAAACCCAGCCATGACCGGGACGAATTATCTGACAGGAGCCGAAGCAATGGTGCGCATGTTGGAAGCACACGGCGTGAAACACATGTTCGGCCTGTGCGGTGATACAACGCTGCCCTTCTATGACGCGTTAGCGCGGATGGATCATGGTATTCAGCACATACTGACCCGGGATGAACGTCACGCGGCCTATATGGCGGATGGATACGCACGCGTCACTGGCAAGCCGGGCGTCTGCGAAGGCCCGTCCGGAGGCGGAGCGACTTACATACTGCCGGGGGTGATTGAGGCCAGCGAAAGCTCGGTTCCCATTCTGGCGATCACCTCTGACGTGGCAACCACAAGCCGCGGGAAATACCCGTTGACCGAATTGGATCAGGCTGCACTGTTCAAGCCGTTGGCAAAGTGGAACGCGTCACTGGACGACGCCTCTCGTTTGCCTGCGATGGTGAGGGCTGCGTTTCGTGCAATGACGACCGGAACACCGGGCGCCACACATCTGGCTCTTCCCTTTGATACGCAAAAAGGGCCAGTGGACGAAGCTGAGGTTTGGGCAGATGCACGCCACCGCAGCTATCCCGCCGAACGGGCTGGACCGGATCTGGATGCCATTGAAGCGGCCGCGGATATCCTGGCCAAAGCCAAATCAGCAGTTATCGTTTGCGGCGGCGGGCCGGTTCTGTCCGGGGCCGAAGAGGCATTGCACCGTGTTGCCAACCTGTTGGATATCCCAGTTGCCACAACAGTTTCCGGTCAGGGCTCCATTGCCGAAACGGACCCGCTGGCCTTGGGCGTCGTTGGCTCGAACGGTGGTGTTCCGGCCACGCGCGCCATTGTGAATCAGGCCGATGTGGTCATATTTGTCGGATGCCGCGCGGGGTCGGTCACGACCGAACGCTGGCGCAGCCCCGGGCGGGATGCCACCATCATCCATATAGACAGCGACCCGATGGTGATCGGTGCAAATTATCAGACCGAAGTCGCCATTTGTGCCGATGCCCGTTTGGCGTTAGAGGCTTTGGCGCGGTCGCTTGAGACGCGGCACGATCTGCCAGACTTTGGCGGAGCGGCCCAAGCCCGTGCCGCCTGGGAGGCCAAGTTGCAAGCGTTCGCTCCGCTCGCAGCAAGTCGCGAAACTCCGATCCGGCCCGAAGCCGTTATGGCGGCTCTTGCAGACATTCTGGACGATGATGCGATTGTCGTCGCCGATCCGGGCACCCCATGCCCCTACTTCAGCGCCCATTACCGCTGGCGCAAACCGGGGCGGCACTTCATCACCAACCGGGCGCATGGCGCGCTAGGATATTCATTGGGTGCCGCCATGGGGGCGCATGTGGGTAGGCCATCGGTCAAGACACTGTCCGTTATGGGGGATGGGTCGTTTGGATTCACTTGCGGTGAGTTTGAAACGATGGTGCGGCACAAGATGCCGATTACCTCGATCGTATTCTCGAACTCGGTATTTGGCTGGATCAAAGCGGGTCAGGATGCAGGCTTTGGGCAGCGTTACTACAACGTCGACTTCAATCGGACCGATCACGCCGCTGTTGCTTCGGCGTTTGGGGTCAAATCGTGGACGGTGAAGGACCCGGACGATTTGCGCAAAGTGTTGAAGCAGGCTGTCGAGTATGATGGCCCAACGCTGGTCGACATTCACTCACAACAGCTTCACGAAGCTGCGGCACCGGTGTCGGAATGGGTGGCATAGGACGCGATGGACGGGGTCAGTTGGGCCAGAAACTCTTGCGCAATCATCGATAAAGGGCGTCCTTTGGCGGTGATTATTGCAAGATCCAGCGTGACTGCCGGTGTGAAAGGGCGGGTTTGATATCCGCCCTCTTCATCGAAGGTCACTGTGAACGGATCAATCATCGCGACGCCCATACCCTGTTTGACAAAGCTCAGCAGGTTTTCCGACAAATGCGTGTGTATTCGCGTCTGCCAGGTACGCTCTGCAGTCTGAAAAATGTCACGGGTTCTGCGATGGGTTTGGTGTTCGGGGCCCATGACGATGAACGGCTCATTCTCCAACAGCTCTGGTGTCAGAACGTCATAGGTCGCCAAATGGCTACCCTCGGGGAACGTAGCCATCGTTTCAAATTGGAAGACCTGAAAGTTCAGCGTGTCATGGAGTATTGGCATCTCGACGATGCCGATCTCGAACAAGCCCGAGGTTACCCACTCCTGTATTTTCGAAGAATACTGAGACTGAAAGCTGACGGACAGATTGGGGCGCGATTTGGCAAAACGGGCAATCTCTCGCGGCATGAAACCAAATGAAAGAAGATGGGGAGCAGCAACCTGCAATTGCCCGGGATGCTTGTTCTGCAGGTCCGATACGGCCTGCGCGACATGGTCCAGCCCGCGGACCACGGTATCGACCTCTCGATACAAAAGCTCTGCCTCTGGCGTCGGCAAAAGACGTCCTTTGTTGCGTTCGAACAAGGGCAGCCGGGCCTCGCGTTCCAGCTCGGCCAACAGATTGCTGATACCCGGTTGCGAGATTCCCAGAACCGACGCGGCCCCAGTTACGGTACCCGTTTCCATGATGGCGTGGAACGCCTGCAACTGACGAAAGCGCAGAGACATAGCTTACCCTATCATTTCTTATGATGGACTTACGAAAACATAGTATTTGAAATGATATGCCGGTCAAGGCAGGCTTCCGCCTATCGCTGGGGAGAACGAATGGGCGATCTGACACAACAAATCATAGGTTACGACCTGTGGCATCTTGAACTGCCCGTCACATCTCGCCGGGACCACGGTATCGGATCTGTCGAAGGTGTGTGCGAGGTCGTTGTCCTGCGCCTGACGTCCGAGGATGGCAGCCAGGGATACGGCGAAGCCTCACCCTGGTCCGTATTCACCGGAACGCCCGAAGCAACTTACGCTGCATTGAATAGGTATCTGCGTCCGTTGGTGATGGGGGCGAGGGTTGCTGACAGAGCCGCTATCATGGCGCGTGCTGCATATGCGGTTGCGCATTGCACCGAGGCTAAAGCGGCACTGGAAGCTGCTCTACTTGATTTGACGGGCAGGATCAGCGCCGTTCCGGTCTGGGCGCTGCTGGGGGGCAAATGCCGCGACGCGATCCCGCTCAGTTGCTCTGTCGCCAACCCTGATTTTGCTCAGGATACCGATCTCTTGATCCGTTTGCAGGACGACGGCGTGAGGATCGTGAAGTTGAAGACTGGGTTCAAGGACCATGCTTTCGATATCATGCGGCTCGAGTATTTGGCGAAGCACTACCCACAGTTCTCGGTGCGTGTGGACTATAATCAGGGTCTGTCGATTGAGGACGCACCAGCACAGGTGCGGGACGTCGCGCAGTTTGATCCGGATTTCATCGAACAACCGGTCCGCGCACATCATTACGGCATGATGGCGAAGCTGCGGCAAATGACGGATGTGCCGCTACTCGCTGATGAAAGCGTCTTTGGCCCCGAGGATATGGAACGCGCTGCAAGGGAAGGGATCTGCGACGGTGTCTCGGTCAAAATCATGAAATCCGGAGGATTGACGCGCGGGCAAACGGTCGCTCGCATGGCCGCCGCACACGGCCTGAGTGCTTATGGCGGAGATATGTTCGAGGCAGGTCTGGCACATTTGGCAGGCACTCACATGATCGCCGCCACACCGGAAGTCACGCTGGGCTGCGAGTTTTATCAGGCCTCTTATTTCTTGGCAGAAGACATTCTTGAGGAGCCTTTCGAGGTGAAAAGGGGCCAGGTCATAGTCCCTGACACACCGGGTCTTGGAGGGAAGCCGGACGAGGCAAAGCTGAACCACTATGCTGTTTCCAAAGCGGTGGCGGCATGAGCGAGAAAAAGACCATTGCCATTATCGGTGCTGGTATCGTTGGTGTCTCGACCGCCGTCTGGCTGCAACGTGACGGACATAACGTCATCCTGATCGACAAGGCCGGCCCCGGAGAGGGCACCTCGCATGGCAATGGGGGTGTGCTGGCCTCTTGCTCGATTATTCCGGTCACGGTGCCGGGGCTTTTGAAAAAAGCGCCCAGGATGCTGTTTGACCCGTCGCAGCCTTTGTTCATGAAATGGGGCTATGTACCCAAGCTGTTGCCGTGGTTGACGCGCTATCTGAAACACGCAAACGCAGATGACGTCGAACGTATCGCGGCCGCACTAACCCCCATAGTCGGAGACAGCCTGAACGATCATCAGGCCCTGGCTCAGGGTACGGCCGCCGAGAAATGGATTGTGCCATCCGACTACCTGTTCCTCTACGAAAACCGCAAGCATTTCGAAGGCGATGCCTTTGGTTGGGGTGTTCGGCGCAAGCTCGGTTTCAAATGGGAAGAACTAGAGGGGGCCGCATTCCACGCCTACGACCCGATCTACAGCAAAGATATCGGGTTTGCTGCCAAACTTTCTGATCACGGACACATCACCGATCCTGGGCGGTACGTGAAAGACCTCGCCGCACATGTCGAGGCCAACGGCGGCAGGGTCATCCGTGCTGCTGTTGAAGATGTCGTACACGATAACGGCAAGGTCACCGGCGTGCGCACCGCTGGTGAGACAATTGCTTGTGACACTGCCATTGTCACTGCGGGCGTCTGGTCCGGGCCTTTGGCCAGCAAATTGGGCGTTTCTGTTCCTCTGGAGACAGAACGTGGTTATCATCTTGAATTGGTGGAACCTTCCGCGATGCCAAAAAGTCCGGTTATGGTTGCTTCGGGCAAGTTCGTCGCCACGCCGATGGATGGCCGCATTCGGCTGGCCGGGATTGTCGAATTCGGCGGGCTGGACGCGCCGCCTTCGAGGGCGCCGTTCGAACTGATGCGCAAGAATGCCCGGGCGGCCTTTCCGGGCGTGACATGGAAGGACGAAGTAGAATGGATGGGGCACCGACCCGCACCGGCAGACTCGATCCCGATCATCGGCGAAGTGCCGGGAATTGACGGAGCATTTATGGGGTTTGGCCACCATCATATCGGTCTGACAGGCGGGCCAAAAACAGGACGTCTGCTGGCGCAGATGATCGCGGGCAGGACCCCAAACGCAGACATGAGCGTCTATGCGCCCTCTCGCTACGCGACTTAAGAAATGTCCGGTAACACAAGCCGGCAAAACAAAATTAAACAGGGAGAAAAAGATGAAGAAATTGACAAGCCTTCTGGCGGCAACCGCTTTGACAGCCGCAGCAACCGCACCGGCGATGGCCGAGAAATGGGATATGCCGATGGCGTATTCGGCATCGAACTTCCACTCGGCCACGGGTGCCGAATTTGCCAAATGCGTGACCACAGGCACCGGGGGCGAGGTTGAAATCGTCACGCATCCGTCCGGGTCGCTGTTCAAAGGCGCCGACATCAAACGTGCCATTCAGACCGGTCAAGCACCGATTGGCGAGCGTCTGTTGTCCGGTCACCAGAATGAAAACGCGCTGTTTGGGTTCGACTCAATCCCATTCCTGGCAACGTCATTCGATGACAGCGCCAAGCTTTGGGAGGCCGCAAGACCTTCGATTGAAAGTCTGCTGGCCGAACAGAACCTGACGTTGCTTTACGCCGTGCCATGGCCGCCGCAAGGACTGTACTTTAAAGACGAGGTGAACTCGGTCGCCGACATGGAAGGCATCAAGTTCCGGTCTTACAACAATGCCACGTCGCGTTTGGCGGAACTGACCGGCATGCTGCCTGTGACAATCGAAGCCGCTGAAATCAGCCAGGCTTTTGCCACTGGTGTCGCGGACTCGATGGTGTCGTCGGGTTCGACCGGGTATGACCGCAAAGTATGGGAAAGCCTGAATTATTTCTACGAAGTGGACGCGTGGCTGCCACGCAACTACGTCATGGTCAACTCAGACATCTGGGCTGGTGTTTCTGATGCCAACAAGAACGTCATCAAGGGCTGTGCAGAGCTTGCTGAATATGCCGGCAATTGGCGCGCCAAGGAATACACCGGATTTACCCTGCAAGGCCTACGTGACGGCGGCATGACAGTCGGTCCGGCGTCCGAGCAGATGACCAACGAGTTGAAAGAGATCGGTGTCACTATGACCAATGAGTGGCTTGAAGCCGCAGGCGACGAAGGCAAGGCCATCGTCGATGCGTTCAATTCGTCTCAGTAATTGGCCAAAGATGGGCGGCGGATCAACCTGCCGCCCGTTTCCATAGAATAACTAATAGTGGGGACAGCATGGCGGCACTACGAGGGCTCAGGTCCGTATTGGATTTCATTTATCAGGCAGCAGGGGTTCTGGCAGCACTTAGCCTGATTGCTATTTTGGTGCTGATCGTTGTGCAAATGCTGGCCCGCTGGACCGGAGAGGTTTTCCCGGGCGCGCCCGACTATGCGGGCTATGCCATGGCTGCCGCGTCCTTTCTGGCCTTTGCCAATGCGCTGAACCGAGGCAGCCACATTCGCGTGTCGATCCTGCTGAATGCGGTCCCCGACCGGGTGCGCCGCATCCTTGAAATATGGTGTTTTACAGTGGGCGCGGCGGTAATGTGGTACTTTTGCTGGTACGCCTACCGCTTTGTTTACTGGAGCTGGAAATTCAACGATGTTAGCCAGGGACAGGACAAAACCGCGCTTTGGATTCCGCAGTCAACAATGCTGATTGGCGCAGTCATCCTTGCAATCGCCCTGACCGATCATCTGATCCACGTCGTTTTTAAGGGCGATCACCGCATCGTCCGTGATCTGGCCGATCAGAGCCACGGGGAGTGAGAGCATGGAAAACGTATCAGTCATCATCCTCTTCCTCTTTGTTCTTTTCACTCTGCTTGGCACCGGTGTCTGGGTTGGCCTTGCCCTTATGGGCGTCGCGTGGGTCGGGATGGAGCTTTTCACGACACGCCCTGTCGGAGACGTGATGATCACGACCATCTGGTCGGCCTCATCGTCATGGACACTGACCGCGCTGCCGATGTTCATCTGGATGGGCGAAATCCTGTATCGAACGCGATTATCCGAGGATATGTTCAAGGGACTTTCGCCTTGGATGGCACCTTTGCCCGGTGGTTTGGTGCACACCAACATTGTCGGCTGCACGGTGTTTGCCGCTGTTTCTGGGTCGTCAGCCGCCACCCTGACGACTGTGGGTAAAATGTCGATCCCGGAACTGAGGAAACGCAACTACCCCGAACGGATGATAATTGGTACGCTGACCGGCGCTGCGACACTGGGCCTGATGATCCCGCCCTCTTTGACGTTGATCGTCTATGGTGTGACTATCAATGAATCGATCACCAAGCTGTTCTTTGCAGGCATTCTGCCCGGATTGGTGCTTGCGACGATGTTCATGGGATACGTCGCAATTTATTCGAAATTCGGGAAAGACTGGAACCCAAACAGCGAAAATAAGCTGAGCTTTTCTGAAAAACTCAAGAACTCACGCTTTTTGCTGCCGGTAATCCTGCTGATCATGGTGGTGATCGGGTCAATGTATCTGGGCTATGCCACTGCAACCGAAGCCGCCGCCTTTGGCGTGATCGGTGGTCTGTTGCTGGCCGCAGGGCAGGGGTCCCTGACTTGGAAAACATTCACTGAAAGCCTGATGGGTGCCACCCGGACCAGTGCGATGATCGCTCTGATCTTGGCAGGGGCTGCGTTCCTATCGCTGTCCATGGGTTTCACGGGTCTGCCGCGCGGCCTGGCTGATCTAATCGCCGGGTGGGAGCTGACGCGGTTTGAGTTGCTGATGGTTCTGCTGGTCTTCTACATCATTCTGGGCTGTTTTCTTGACGGCATTTCCTCGGTTGTATTGACCATGGCCGTGGTGGAACCGATGATCCGGGACGCGGGTATCGATTTGATCTGGTTCGGTATCTTTATCGTGGTTGTCGTTGAAATGGCGCAGATCACACCACCAATCGGCTTCAACCTGTTCGTGATGCAAGGCATGACGAACCATGAGATGAGCTATATCGCCCGCGCGGCAATCCCTATGTTCCTGATCATGGTGGTGATGGTCTTCGTCTTGATCTGGTTTCCGGATCTGGCCACCTGGCTGCCGGAAAACCTAAGGCAAAGCCCGGGCGGGTAGGGGGCTTTGAACCCACTTCATCTGGCGGCGCGTAACGGTCCTTATGTTTTGGTCGCAGGGCTGGCCGCCGGATTGCTGCTGCCCGCGCTGGCCGAGCCGATGCGGGCAGTATTGCCGCCGCTTGTCGCACTACTGCTGTTTCTGACGGTCCTTAGAATTGAGCCTGCTTTGTTGTTGGGTTCCTTGGTCGATTTACGCCAGGTGGCAAACACAGTGATCGCATTCCAGCTGGTTTTACCGCTACTAGTTGTGACTATTGGCATAATCGGTGGGTGGACCGGTACGCCGGTCTTTTTGTCTCTGCTGATCATGGCCGCGGCTCCGTCCATCTCGGGAAGTGCCAACATGTGCCTGATGATGGGACATCCGGCGGAGCACGCTATGCGCCTGATGGTGATAGGGACCGCCGTATTGCCGCTGACGGTGTTTCCCATCTTCGTTCTGATGCCCGAGTTGGGAGACTTTCAATCCGTTCTGATCACCGTCTTGCGCCTGTTTTTGACAATTGCGGGGGCGACTGTTGCAGCCGTGTTGTTGCGCCTCGCGTTTCTGAGAAACCCGTCACAAACTACCCTCAAAAATCTTGAAGGGTTGGCAACGATCACCCTCGCTGTCTTTGTGATCGGCTTGATGCCGTCGGTGACCGCGACTGCGCTTGTTGATCCCGGGCTTGCGGCCTTTTGGGTGGGGTTCGCATGTCTGGCCAATTTCGGCGCGCAACTGGTGATGTATTTTCTGACACGCAACCGAGTGGCTGCCGACAAAGCCACCGCTTTGTCCATTGTCGCCGGAAACCGGAATGTCGCGATTTTCCTGATTGCGTTGCCACCCGAGGTAACGGCGCCACTTTTGGTGTTCATCGGGGCCTATCAGATCCCGATGTACCTGACCCCCATTGTAATGCGCCGTTTTTACCAAGCGTCGGGCAGTTTGGGGTAAAGCGGGCGCGGCAACATTCGCCGAGCCCGCTATTGTATTAGAAATGCACCGAGCGGGCAGTACCGGGAACTTCCATCGGTGGTGCAAACTTGGTCAGGTCGATGCCTTCGACCGCGACCTTATATTCCTCCAGCGTCGGCGTACGACCCAGAATGGCTGACAGAACAACAACCGGGGTTGAACCCAGAAGGGATTCACCCTTCTTTGTCTCACTGTCCGCTACAACACGGCCTTGGAACAGACGGGTGGACGTTGCCAGAACGGTGTCGCCTTTGGCTGCTTTTTCCTGGTTGCCCATGCAAAGGTTACAGCCCGGGCGCTCAAGATAGAGGATATTCTCGTACTCGGTCCGAGCGGTTTGCTTGGGGAACAGGTCATCGAATTCAAAGCCCGAATACTTCTGCAGAATTGCCCAATCACCTTCTTCCTTCAGCTCATCAACGATGTTGTACGTCGGTGCAGCAACAACAAGCGGGGCCTTGAATTCGACTTTGCCATACTCGTCTTCGAGATTACGCAACATCTGGGCCACGATCTTGATGTCGCCCTTGTGCACCATGCAGGAGCCCACAAAGCCCAGATCAACCTTCTTTTCAGCAGCGTAGTACGAGATCGGGCGGATCGTGTCGTGGGTATAACGCTTGGACACATCGGCATTGTTCACATCCGGGTCGGCGATCATCGGTTCGACGATCTGATCCAGATCCACGACGACTTCGGCAAAGTATTTGGCGTTGTCATCAGGGCGCAGGGCCGGTTTTTCACCCGAGCGAATTTCGTCGATACGTTTGTCCGCGATGTCGATCAGGCCCTGCAGCATCTGAACATCGTTATCCATGCCTTTCTCGATCATGATCTTGATCCGCGACTTGGCGATTTCCAGCGATTCAATCAGCGTATCGTCGTTCGAGATACAGATCGACGCTTTGGCCTTCATCTCGGCCGTCCAGTCGGTGAAGGTAAAGGCCTGATCCGCCAGCAGCGTACCTATATGAACTTCGATGATCCGGCCCTGGAAAACGTTGTCGCCGTGCTGCGCCAGCATCTGAGCTTGCGTCGCGTGCACCACGTCACGGAAATCCATGTGCGGTGCCATTTCGCCCTTGAACGTCACCTTGACGGATTCCGGGATAGGCATTGTCGCCTCACCCGTGGCCAGCGCCAGTGCAACCGTGCCCGAGTCCGCACCAAAGGCCACGCCTTTGGACATCCGCGTATGGCTGTCGCCGCCGATGATGATGGCCCAGTCATCCACGGTGATGTCGTTGAGCACCTTGTGAATGACGTCTGTCATCGCGTGGTACACGTCCTTGGGATCACGCGCAGTAATCAGGCCGAATTTGTGCATGAACGCCATCAGGCGCGGGGTGTTGGCCTGCGCCTTGAGGTCCCAGACCGAAGCTGTGTGACAGCCGGACTGATAGGCACCATCGACACTGGGTGACAGGACGGTGGCAGCCATAGCCTCAAGCTCCTGACTGGTCATCAGACCGGTGGTGTCCTGAGAGCCCACGATATTGACTTTGGCGCGCACGTCAGAGCCGGCATGTAACACTTTGCCCGGGGTCGCACCGCGCGCATTGGCATTAAAGATCTTTTCGACGGCCGTCAGTCCCTGACCTTCATGGCTGACTTCCTTCGCCGGGGCGAAGGCCGATTTCAGCTCGATGCCCAGTGTCTCACATGCAAATGTCTGCAGTTTTTTGCCAAAAACGATGGCATAAGAGCCGCCGGCTTTCATGAACTCCATCTTTTGCGGGGTGAATGAGCCGGCCATGTCGACCAATTCTTCACTGCCATCCGCGCTATAGAGCTTTTTCTTTTTCGTGTTGATGGTCAGCACGGTGCCGGTCTCAACCGAATAGCGCTGTTCCAGAATCGGGTTGCCATCGTTGTTGAGGATCGCCTTGCCATCCTCGTCCACTTTCTTGACCCAGTTCTTCAGGTCGACACCAATACCACCGGTAACGCCCACGGTTGTCAAAAAGATGGGCGAAATGCCGTTTGTGCCGGCCACGACCGGTGCAAAATTGACGAAAGGTACGTACGGGCTGGCTTGCTTGCCGGTCCAAAGCGCCACGTTGTTGACACCCGACATCCGCGACGAACCAACACCCATAGTGCCTTTTTCCGCAACCAGCATCACGCGCTTGTCGGGGTGCTGCAGCTTCAGCGCTTCAATCTCTTTTTGTGCGGCCTCGGAAATCAGGCATTTGCCATGCAACTCGCGGTCGGAACGCGAATGCGCCTGATTACCCGGCGACAGAAGGTCAGTGGAGATGTCACCCTCGGCTGCAATATATGTGACAACTTGGATTTCCTCGTCCACATCAGGCAGCTTGGTGAAAAATTCAGCCTTGGAGTAGCTCTCAAGGAGATCCGCAGCGATCTTGTTGCCCGCCTCATAGGCAGCTTTCAGACGGTCCGTGTCCGCCTCATACAGAAAGACCTGAGTTTTCAGAACCTCGCCCGCCTGAACCGCTATGTCTTGCTTGTCGCCCAGTGCAACATCCAGAAGCACGTCAACCGAAGGTCCGCCCTTCATGTGGGACAGCAGTTCGAACGCGAATTCGGGCGAGATTTCCTCAACAGTTACCTCGCCGACGATGACGGACTTCAGGAACGTTGCCTTCGCACCCGCAGCACTGGTTGTGCCAGGCAACGTGTTGTAAATCAGGTAGTGCAACGAATCTGCACGATGCGGATGACCGGTATCCTTGATTTGTTCGATGATTTCCTCGACCAGCGCACCATCGTCGATGGGTTTTGGGCTAAGCCCTTGTTCTTTGCGCGTTTCAATTTCATCCAAGTAATCTGAATACTGGCTCATGGCTGTTTCCGCTTTGTGTGAATCTGCTGCTGTTGAGAGGCGTGGGGCAACTCGCTCGATCGTATTTGTATGCACCGGTATACATTTGTTGCGGAGGTTTCAAGGTGCCACCGTGGAAATTTGCAGGTACTGTATACTTCTATGCTTGGTTCCAACCTTGACCAACGGTCGCAAATACAAACCTAGCCTTTTCCTAAACTCGCTGGAACCTAAGGGCCGGGGCTTGGTGCTTTCAATTGTGCCGTTTGATAGAGCGCCTGCGGGCCACCAAAATTTCATTCGCGACGACGGCATGGATCACACGTTGATCCCTGCACAATCTCGACGTTTTGGTCGAAAGCTCGCGGTTTGAAGAACGGATGGGTGGAGCCACGCGGCTGTATGTGATCCTTCGATGCACCTTCCTACGAACGGGCAAAGGCTTCCGTAAAGCCGCCGAAGCGATCCGTATCCTGCATCGGAATAACATGTACCTCAACACGAACGTTCACGTTGTTCATCAGTAATTCGGCTGTTTCCATTAACTCAACTTTGATGGTGTGGTTAGCGTGGCATAAGCGTTGGCATCAGGTTCGTCGTAGTCGGTGCGCGGGTCAGCATTTGGGCGATGCTCGGAACCGCGTTGTTGACTGCATGCAACGGTGCGTACAGTCACGCCAGTCGCAACTAGCGGCAAACTCCCGTACGGTCGATCATTGAGCCTTCACAAAGCGATTACGTTCGATTTCACCAATAAATGTCGTTCTTACAGTGCACAGCATTGGTCGAAATGGGCTCTCCATACAGCTTCGCCGCTCGACGCACGAATGCGTACTGTCTGAGTCCGCGCCTTCCACGTTACCGACCGGGAACTGAAAAAGGGGGGGCGAACTTCAGCTGGCTCTATATTTTTACGGCGATCAACCAAATTGGAGTGGAGAGAGAAACCGCAATTGATGGCGGGCTGCAAGAGGTCAAAACAACGCCTGACACTACACCAGAACCATATTTTTGCCATGAATGTTCAATCTTTTGGCGAGTATTGAATTTGTTGGGAAATACTATTGTGAACGCGATTCATTCGGAGCTGGTGCCAGCACCAAGCAATTCGTCAATACTGACCCTTGAAACCGAACTGACGAGCGAAGTTCGTTCTGAGCGGTGTCGGCTAGATGCGCGAAGAGGGTTCAAGCAGTTTCTTCTATTGGCAATAGCGGTGGGATGTCTGGCAGTAATATTTCTAGCCGAGCTTCTGGGGGGCTTTGTCGCGGCCTGGAATTCCGGGCTTGACCTGAGCACCGCTGGAGCCAAACTCTGGGCTCCAATCCCGCTTGGTCTATTTTGTTTTTTTCTCGCGCGGTCACACGCATTGAGTGCTGGAAGTCTATGGGCGGTTTGGAGGGGCCGCGCGACTGTAATTCTCAGGGCGGCTGAACTCCATGGTGGCAAAACGCAGTACACTGTCAAGAAAGACTACGTCGAAGCATTTGAAGCCCACCAGACAGAGGCTTGGCATTTTTCACATGTATCAAAACCAATTCACGTTGGGCGGTTTGTGATCTGGAAAAGAGCGAGTTACGGATTGTTTTTTCTTCCAATGCCTTCGGATGAAGACGCCAGAGAGCTCGTGAAGAAGGTGAAAGAGGAAAGCAGGGCGAAGAATTCCAGCGGTTTTGACCCAAAAAACGCTCCGATAGAAGCCAAACACCAGTATATATCCGCGACCGCAGCCTTTCATGCCTTGGAAGGGCTATCCAAAAAACTGGGGACACCCTGTCCCGCCTGGTTGGACTCAGTCTTCAACTATTTGGCGTATGCATGGATTTCGGGTCTCTCTATTTTTCTCTTTATTGTTTTGTTGACCGGGAAGTCATTGGATGCGGGTTTTCCGTTGTTTAATCAAATCGGTGTCATATTGCTGTTTGTCGCGATGACCACAGCAGCGGTAAATGATTGGCCCTATCTGCCAAAACTGCGCCATCTTCACTATTACCGTCACGGGCTTTTACGAGGCTTCGATTGGGGGCCGACGGCAGTGAGTTGCGACAAGGCGGCCATTGAAATCTGGCGCGAAGGTAAACGATTGCGCCTCGATTGGTCTGCGGTTCGTGCCGTTCATATTGAAAATGACCTGACCATTGTCGAAACGAAGGATGATCAGTTGCATGTTGTTCCAGAAATACCCACCGCGGTAAATCTTCTTTCCGCCTACAGAGTGTCTCAGGGGCCGGGTCCATGGTCAGACAACAAACGAACGGCTGCGCCGAAAGTTGAGAAAAAGAAGTGGTGGCAATCCACATTCGCCAACATTGCAATTTGGGTCATCGTCTTTCTTGTCATACTGGGCTTGTTTAATTTGGCTGGAGCCAAACCTGCATCAGCAGAATTGCTACGCGACAAAAACCTACCTGAGTGGCACGAGGAGGTTTCGCAGCGGGATCGAGAAGCGGCATTGCATGCTGATACATCTGTAAGTCTCCCAATTCACGACGAAAAAATCCGAGTCGAAAACAACGGATATCAAAGAGTCAGGCAGAGCTTCTTTGCCGTGCATGATCGTTCAACTCTGGAACTTTATGGCGAGGTCCAATTGCTGGTGGACCCGAATTTTGAGCGTGCCACTCTTCATCGATTGCAGATCCACCGAGATGGTTTAGTGATAGATCAACTCGACTTGCCGTTCGAAGAACTCCGGCGCGAACCAGAGCTCAGCTCAGGTGTGATGCTGGGCGACATCGAGTATTTCGGTCAGATCGCGGATCTTCGTGTTGGTGACACCGTCGAAATGATCTGGTCGATCACTGCCACCACACCCGTTTTCCCAAACCAGTTTCACTATCGATCAGACGGGCTCAGAGACTGGGGTTGGGAAAAGAGGCGCACGTCCATTGACTTGCCCGCTGCAACGCGTTTCGAGCTGAACCATACGGATGAGTTCGATGTTCAGCGCGAAGAGGCTGCCGGCAGGACGATCTTGAGTTGGTCCTTGGAAAAGGCTGAAGAAGATGACAGAAACACACGCTCTGCGGATGATTGGGATGTCTCCAACGATGGGTTGCAGCTCTCGACCTTTCAGGATTGGTTTCAGATCGTTCAGGGACTAACCGGCGACTACAAACCCAGACCGGACTTATTGCCCGGTGACCTGATCAAACTGCTTGATGAAATGCTGGAGCAGTCCGAAGATCCGCAATGGCGCGCGACGCAAGCTTTGCGTTTGGTACAGGACCGGGTCCGGTATTTCAGCGTTTCAATTGGTGAAGGCGGCTGGATACCTCGATCCCCCGACGAAGTCTGGCTGAGCGCATATGGCGATTGCAAAGACAAGGCGCTTCTTCTGATTTCCATGCTGGCCTATTTGCAGATTGAGGCCGATGTCGTTCTCGTCGACCACGACATCGGGCCTGCTTTGCCGCGCATGTTACCTTCACCGTTTATCTTTGATCACGCCATAGTACGTGTTCGCGATCCGCAAGGTGACTGGTTTGTTGATGCAACCGATCTACTGCAAGGCGGCGTAGGTCGGGCGATCCCATTGAAGGATTTTGCCTGGGGCCTGCCACTGGCAGAGGACAGCACCGGACTTGTTGAAGTCGTAACGAATCTTTCTGATGAACCGGCCCGAGAGGCTGTACAGGAATATGTGTTCTTGGATGAAGGCCCGATTGCCGCCGTACTCAATGTTACAGACACATGGCGGGGTGTCGAAGCGGACAACATGCGCTGGCGCTATGACGGCGAGGACATGGAAGACCGGCGCAAGCAATATGAAAAGTGGTACGCCAAACGGTTTCCCGGAGCCACGCACTCAGAGGTAATGATCATTGAGGATGATCTGGACGCCAATGTTTTTCAGCTCGTCCAGCGCTACACGTTGCCGCGCGAGGGGTTTGAAGAAAAGGAACTTTGGAACAAACTGAACCATTATGGCTACGCTATTTCGGACGAGCTTTATGAATTTGATGACGATGAGGTGCTTGAAGGGCAATCTCGCGTAAACGCTCCGATGCACAACGTCCATAAGATCGTGATGCGCAATGTTCCCGCCCCAATCAAAAAGCCCAGTTCGCTTGAGTTCGAAAATGACTTTATTAAATTCGAGACCGGCGGCGAGTGGGATGAGGCGGGGGCAACCTGGACATACCAGTGGAATCTCAAAACAAAACAAACAACGCTTAAGCCAGGTGACGAAGAGGCATGGCGAGAAGCCGAAGATTACGTGGACAATAACGATGGGTACTACGTCTACTTGCATCGTCGGCTATTTGAAGTCGTGGAAGAAAAACCGATTTATTTGGGCCTGAATGCGACGCAGTTGATGATTTTCCCAGTCTTCTTGATAGTTGCAATGCTCATGCTGTTTTTCTTTCGACAAGGAATACGAGCGGAGGTGCTTGCCGCGAAAGCCAAGCAAGAAGAGCGTGAGGGTTGCGCACCCTGACGCCGCTACTGTTGGGCTAAAAACTGATGAACCCACCGCGTCGTTTTTCACTCTACTTGTGAATATTGCTTAGCAATTTGCCCCCGATTTCGGGGGGCAGATTTCTGACGCCTGCGATATTCCTCAGTAGTTGGACCGTTTTGCGGGCGGCTCAGGTTTCAGCACCTGTAGCTTTTGTTTGGGCACCAAAGATGCAGGCAAGCAAGTTACTGAAACGTATATGGGCTACGAATGCTTCAGGTCGGGCTGTCCATCAATTCACTTTGATATCCGAAGAGTGCAGGCAGCCCGCCTGTGTGCAGCAGAATGACTTTCTCCGCCGACTTGATCTTTCCGCTTTCTACGAGGTCCAGCAAGCCAGCGAATGTCTTTGCAGAATAAACGGGGTCAAGGAAAACCCCCTCGACCTGGGCCATCTTTTTCAATGCAGCGCGCGTGGTTGCATTTACTTTGCCATATCCCGGCGGCAAGGCCTCATCAAAAACATCGATCTTGTCCTGTAGAAGTCCTGCGTCGATATCCAGCAAGTCCGCAAGTTTTTGCAGAACGACCTTCATTCGGGCCTGCTGCTTTTCACGATCTCTGCGCACACAAATCCCATACACCGAAGCAGTGCTTTCTTCTAACGCCAGACCGGTCAGCAGTCCGCCATGCGTGGCACCGCTACCCGAGGGGACGACGACCGCGTCGAAATCCGGCATCTGTTGATACAATTCCTGCCCGGCCACAACGTAGCCCAAGGCACCCAAGGGCGGATGGCCCAGCCCCAGATGAATAACGTACGGTTTGTGACCTTTGGCTTTCAATTCAACTGCGCGCGCATGCAGCGCTGCGTCAGCTCCCGCTTCGTCTTCTCCTACTGGGTAACTCATATGCTCGGCACCCAGGATTTGCGCCAGCAGCACGTTCCCGGACGAATAGTACTCCGCCCCCATGTCAGAGACACGCTCTTCCAACTGAAGCACGGATTGCATGCCCAGTTTGGCTGCGGCAGCGGCCGCAGAACGAACGAAATTGGATTGAACGGCGCCGGTGATCAGAATGGTATCAGCACCTTGTTGACGCGCATCTCCGAGATAAAATTCAAGCTGCCGTGTTTTGTTGCCACCAAAACTAAGCCCAGTCAGATCATCACGTTTCAGCCAGAGATCGATGCCCAGTTCTGTCGATAAGTTGTCCAGACGCTCCAAAGGAGTTGGGCCGGACATGAGTTGGGCGCGTGGAAATTTGTGCAGATAATCATTTTGTGTCATCGTGTAACCTTCAAGACCAAGCTATTAAATGCGCGCGATAGAACAAAACTAAGCAGGCAATCAGGGATACCACGCGGATCACTGTTATGACCACCGACTGTGGTAAGTAAGGGCCTACCACACGACCAAGTAGGCTGCCGATCAGAGTTATCGCAACAAACCCCAGTATTTGCGGTTCATATGAGATTGCCTGCGCGTTGGACAATCTGTGCAATAAAAAGGCGATGCCGTATGCCACCAGCGCTATGGGTTGAACCAACTTTGCCACCTCTTTGGCGGAACGACCCTTTGCTATCAAACCGAACACCATTAGAGGGCCCGGTGTCGCCGCCCAAACAGTCGCAAGCCCAGACAGTCCTGTAACGACTGAAAACCCTGCGTTGCCAATGGATCCCCGCAAGGGAAGCAAGGTCGTAATCAACCCGATCAGCAGTAGACACGCCGTCAGGGCAAGAACAAATGCTTCGCTCAAAAAGGGATACACAACAAGGCCACCGGCCACCCCGATACAGCATCCAATGACCGCGGTGCGGATTAGTTGACGGTTGTTTTTTAGAATATGCCGGTCTGTCGCTACCAATGAAACAAACGTGTTCAACAAGAGCAAGACTGGAACTGCCGTCGACGTGCCAAGCAAAATCATCATGGGCGGTCCCGCGATGATGCTGAACCCGATACCAACTCCGACTTGCAGCATTGCGCCAAGGCAGATGGCAATCATTAGGAATGACAGGTCGACGGACACTCAAAACTCCTATGGATCAAGGCAATGTCGCAAGGCCTCAGATATTCCGAGGTCCCCGCCAGCGTCCATTCTTTTTCTCTTTCAGTGACCGCTTTGGTACGGTCAGCGCTGCCACGGCATCAGTCCCGAGTATGGCACCCGGGTCGTCACAGCGTGCGCCATTTGCGCCAGTGTGGTCAGGTCAAAGACAGGAAGCTGCAGTTCTTCCTGAAGCCGCGATGCGTAAGGCGGCAAGTCCGTGCATTCCAAAACCAACGACCGAATGTCCGGAGCTTCAAGAACCAGATTACGGGCCGCATCCAAGACCTCGGTCTCGATCAGGTCCGTGTCCATCCGGGTCCGTGTGTTCCGCAAGATCACTTCGGCGAATTCTGTGGTATCTTCCAATCCCTTCACGGCCACAGGAACTCCTGATGCACCGACACCTTCGAAATGCCGGGGCGTCAATGCGGATGCATCTGCGGTTAGCACGCCCACTGGCGCGTTGGTCCCGGTCATGTGAAAGGCCAGCGGCACCTGGATCAGGCTGGAGGCAAAGACAGGCACTGAAACCGCAGCTGCCAATTCTTTTTGAAACAAGGCTAGAAAGCCGCAACTGCCTGTGATGGCTCGCACGCCTTCAGCCTCAAGCCGCTTGGCGCCTTCGATGAACGGTGCCAGTAACTCGGGCGAAGGGTTGTTCAGCAAGGTCGGGACCGTCACACCGTCGATCATCTCATACAGAACCGGAAATGGCAGACTGGAAGGGTTCTTGATGTGACCCGGCGGTTTTGGAAAATAGCTTTCAAGGCACAGAACACCAATTGACGCCCCGCAAATGTTCTGGCCACCTTGGTAGATTGGCATTGTCATCTGATCCTTTTGATTTGAAGGTTCAAAACCGGGCCAGCGAAAACGGGGCCAGATCGATATTTTGGCTGCGACCGGACACAAGATCGGCCACAAGCTCGCCGGTTTTCGGCGCCATCATCAGCCCATAGTGAGAATGCCCGAACGCGGTATAGAGCCCTTCCCGCCCGTTAACTGGTCCGATCGCGGGTAAACTGTCCGGAAAGGACGGACGTCGACCCATCCAAAACTGCGCCTCGCTTGCATCGAGGCCCGGCATCATGGCCTTGGCTTGTTCGGTCAGGATTTTTTTCTTGCGTGGATCAGCGGGCGCGTCGACGCTACCAAATTCGGCCGTGCCAGCGACTCTCAGACCGTCCTGCATCGAACTTGCGACCACCTTTGCGTCTACATCCATGACCGAATTGTTCAATTGGGCCGAGGGCTTAGGGAATTCGACATGGTAGCCCCGTTCGGCCACAAGCGGCACAGGCATCCCCAATGGTTTCAGCAGGTCGGCGGACCACACACCGGCCGCGAGGATGATGCTGGCAGCACGCATCGTGCCCTGCGAGGTTGTAATCTGCCAACCATCATCTTCAGCCGGTGTCAGTTTGGTGACTTCGGTTTGTACTATTTCGGCGCCTTGCGCGCGCGCTTTTTCAGCCAGAACTGCCCCCACACGTCCTGGTGAGGTTACGCGTGCCTGACCTTTGATCACGATCGCGGCTTTGAATTCCTCTGACAGTGCGGGTTCCAGGCGGCGCAACTCGGCACCATCGATCAGCTCCAGATCGCCTCCTTTCTCCTGGCGGATCAGATATCCAAGCCCATTCAGATCAGCCTGCTTCCGATGGCGAAATGCGTGAATATAGTAGCTGTCGGTGATCAGATTTTCGTGCCCGGTGCCTTGAAGATGACGACGATAAAGGTCGATGGAAGGGCGGCACAAAAGCTCCATCGCGTCCGAGATTTCACGCACTGACCTTTCGCCGGAGTTTCCCAAAAACCGCAGGCCCCAGGGGATCATTTTTGGCCAGTAACTGGTTCTGACCGAAAGCGCGCTTTTAGGGTCCAGTAGCATCTGGGGCAGAGATTTCCAAATGCCTGGCATCGCTTGCGGAATGATTGACCACGGCGACACTACACCTGCATTCCCGAAAGAGGTTTCCTGCCCCGGTAGACCGCGGTCAATCAGCCGAACAGAAATTCCGCGCTCTTGTAGCGACAAAGCGCAACAAATGCCGACGATCCCTGCGCCGATGATGGTCACTTGATCTGTCATGGTTTCACGCCGGAGAGTGACTGCGGTTGCGGGCAATAAGTTGGGTGACGATGACAGGTGATGCCACGGCCAGCGCGATAAGATCAGCAGTCAGGCTGGGCGCGACAAAGATTATCCCAGCGATGGCCATCAGAATGCGTGATGCGATATTCAGCGGGCTCAACCAATACCCGACCACGGCTGCTGACAGGGCAATAACCCCGGCGATGCAACTGGTCGCAGTATAGGTGAACTCCCACAGGTCAAACCCGGTTGAAGACACGAATAGCAGCACCGGCGCATAGACAAAGGCCATGGGCGCGATCACTTTGCCCAATCCAAGGGTGAAAGCAGAAAGACCAGTTCGGAACGGGTTTGAGTTCGCAATGGCAGCCGCGGCATAGGCTGAAGTACAGACCGGTGGTGTAATCTCGGACACCACACCGTAGTAGAGCACGAAAAGGTGGCTGGCGATGGGTGGAACACCCAGTTGCGCCAGCGCAGGCTGCGCCACTGACACCAGCATGATATACAGCGCGGTGGTCGGAATGCCCGCGCCCATCAGGATACAGACGACGGCGATGAACACCAATGAGATGAACAATTGTAAGTCTTCCATCGCAAAGAACTGGAAGCTGCCGAACGAGATCATGTTGTACAGATCCGATGCCAGGTTGCCTGCGCCCTGTGTAACCATGAAACCGATGCGGAACCCGATGCCAGTGGTGTTGATCACGCCTACCACGATACCGACCGCAGCAGCGGCGGCGCCCACGGCCAGCGAGTATTTCACACCCAATTCTACCGCCTGTAGCATCTCGGGCACTTCGATGCGTTTCTGAGGGTTCATAGTTGCGACCACCGTCAATCCGCACAGGATTGTTGTCATGGTCAGGTCAAAGCCGCCGTCTGAGAACTTCCACAGTACAAAACTGAGGAACGCTGCCGCATAGATCAGCGTCGGAGGCTGCCTCAAGCGCGACATGCCAGCGATTACCGCAAGTGATATGCCGCAGAAGGCCGACATGAAGGGCGTGTAACCCGTGAACAGAACCACTAGCAGGCCGATCAGGGGCACTATGTTGGCCCAGCCTTCCGCCCAGACGGCTTTGAGCTGCGGCAGTTGCTCTTTGGTCAGACCTTTGAGATTTAGCTTGCGTGCCATCAGGTGCACGACAGCAAAGACGCCAACATAGTGCAGGAATGCTGGGAAGATCGCAGCAATAACGATGGTGGTGTAGGGAACCTCAAGAAACTCTGCCATGATAAAGGCAGCGGCACCCATGATCGGCGGAGTGATCTGACCACCCGCCGAGGAAGCAGCCTCGACCCCACCCGCAAAATGGCCGGGGTATCCAAGGCGCTTCATGTTGGGAATTGTCAGCGCGCCGGTTGATACGGTGTTGGCCACCGAAGAACCCGAGATCGTGCCGAAGAAGGCCGAGGATACCACCGACACTTTTGCCGGACCGCCAGTATAGCGGCCCGCCAAAATGGTGGCGTTATCGATGAAAAGTTGCCCCAACCCGGTGCGTTGCGCGATCACGCCAAACAGCACAAAGTGGAAAACGATTGTCGAGACGACCCACAACGTGACGCCGTAGATGCCCTCCTGCGGGAAGTACATCGACGAAACGAAGGTTTTGAAGTTCACGCCAGGATGCTGCAACAATCCGGGGAAATACGGCCCAAGCAAAGCGTATGAGATAAATACGCAGATGATCAGCGGCAGAACCCAACCAAGCGTGCGGCGTGCGATGTCCAGCACCAGCAGGATGATGATCACACCCAAAATCACGTCATAACTGTTGGGGTTACCCATACGGAAGGTCTGTTCCTCAATCCCAAGAAACGGAATGCCACGCCAGGCGACGCCCACATACAGCGCCGCAATGATCCCAAGGGCCATGAAGACCAGATCGTAAAGAGGGATGTTGCCAATCCGGAACCTACTGACCTTTAGCGCGTAAAGGCTTTTGGCCCCGATAATCGGGATCGTCGCGTAGACTAGAATGAACAGCAGTGCCAGATAGATGCCCATGTGCCAGTGATCTGCCGGCAGGCCAAAACCGGCCGTGAAGAATTCGTAAAACGCAAAGATCAGGGCCACAACGCGCAGGACCTTGCCGGTTGTCGGCGTAACCTGCCGGACGGCGGCACCCTCGTCGAACTGTTCTTCGATGGCCGCTAATTCTTCGGCTGTGAGTTCGTGGTCATCAAGATTCTTAGTCGTGGACATGATGGCCCCCTGATTTCGCGCATTTAGAGTGTGCGGTGCCCCAAATAGGGGCACCGGACGATGAGTTGAGATGAGAACGGGTTACTGAAGAAGCCCGGCTTCTTTGTAGAACTTCTCCGCACCCGGATGCAGCGGAACGCCCAGTGCTTCGACACCATCCAGAGCGGTATCAGGGGTGATCTGCTTGCCCTTAGCATGACCGTTATCCAGTAGCTTGCGGGTGTTGTCGTTCCACATCGCCTTGGTCAGCTCATAGACCAGGTCGTCGGACAGGTCTGATGACACAACTAGCATCGCGCTGACAGCAGGGGTCTTGGTTTCGCCGTCGATGCCTTCATACACGCCACCTGGAATGGCTGAGGGGATATAGGCTGGAATGATCTCGTTGATCTTGCCCAGATCTTCGTCGGAGAAGGAATGCAGGTTCATACCTTTTGTCGAAGACAGCTGCACCATTGCTGCAACCGGCCAGCCTGCGGCATAGAAATAGGCATCAAGCTGACCATCGGCCAGACGTTCGGCGCTCTGACTGTTGTTCAGCTCGGCCTCATCCATGTTGTCACGGTTGACGCCCCATGCATCCAGCATCTGCAAAACGGCAACCTGCGTACCGGAACCAGCCTGCGCAATACCAACGCGCTTGCCTTCCAGATCACTCAGATCATTAATCGTCGAGCCGGCCGGAAGCACCAGGTGCAGGTCTTCGGGAAACAGATTGGCGACGATGCGCAGTTTGGGATGAGGTTTACCTTCGAACTTACCTTCACCCAGATACATCGAACGCGTGACGTCGGCTGCAGCCAGCCCGGCCTCAAGTTCTCCGTTCTGCACGGCGGCATTGTTAAAGACCGAAGCGGTGGTGGATTGCGCGATCGCGATCAGGCCCGGAACACCGCACTGACCGCCTTCTTCACACGGGCGCGATCCCGGAGGGGCGGAGATTCCGTTTGCGATGGTGCCACCGATGGGGAAATAGGTTCCGCCAGCGCCACCAGTGCCAATACGGAAGAACGTTGGGTCCTGCGCCAGCGCGGGTGCTGCCAGCGCGCCCGCCAATGCAAGACCAGTCAAGCATTTCACAAATTTCATTATCATCTCCCTTGTTGGAATTTCGGTTTTGGTTTTCCCAAACTTCGATCCTGCAAGCGTAGAGGCAAACTGCATAAATACAAATTTGTTATATTTAACTAAACTAAAGTTTTGCTTATATATAAGAATATGAACCTAACTCAGCTAACCGTATTTCGTGAGGTGATGGAGACCGGATCCATCTCTCAAACCGCCAAGAAACTAAATCGCACGCAGCCTGCGATTAGCCTAGCGTTGAAAAACCTTGAAAAGACATTGGGCCTGACGTTGTTCGAACGTAAGGGAAGAAGATTGGTGCCAGTCCCCGAGGCGCACTATCTCTTAGCCGAAACTACGGGTATTTTGGACCGCTTGGCGACAATCTCCAGCACGATGGAAGGACTTATCAAAGGGCATGCCGGAAGCTTGAATATTGCAACGATGCCAGGTCCATCTGCCTTTTTGTTCCCACGTTTCATAAGCCAATCAGTTGGTGAAAACCCCGATATTCGCATCACGCTTTCGACACGCAGTTCACCGCAGATTATGGAGCTTGCGGGGACGCAAAATATCGACTTCGGCTTTGCTGACTTCGAGCATTCAGCCGGCAAAGAACCCCAGTATTCCGCTGAACTTATCCGGGCTGATTGCTTCTGTGCTATTGACTGTGAACATCCTCTTGCGTCGCGCAAGATCCTGAAACTATCGGATCTTGACGGAACGCCAATGGGCGGCCTGCATCCTTCACACCCGTTCCAACGGAAAGTCCGGCAGGAGTTTGAGGACGTTGCCGCCGAGTACAATCAGACTGTTACCTGCCAGTATTTTCTACCTCTTATCCCCTTTGTCAGTTCGGGGCAGTGTTGCAGCATCGTTGACCCGCTAACTGTTGCGACCGAAAAAGAGCTTAATCTATCCAATGGAAAGCTTGTGTTTTTACCTTTCGAGAAACCATTAAGATATGAATACGCTCTCCTCGAACCCGACCACAGGCCACCGTCCCAATTGGCAATACAGATCAAAGCAGGTTGGAAAGCCGAAGTGTTGAGGAAGTTGGAAGCGGTGATGGCAAACCCTCGCGCCACATCGATTGAAGGCACGCGAGGCGAGCAAAGTTGAAGTTTTTTAGCTGGCGTACCCTAAATTCAGCGAGATCGACGGGCGGCTTTGACCAATATGCAGTAACGCGACGAATGGTGGCTCTGGGCCGCGAATTACTCGGGCACGCGATCGCGCGCGAGTGTTTTGGCCCAATGCGGGAAAGTTCCAGTCGCAAGTTCGTTGCATTTTTTGTCGTATAATGCTGACCTTACCGGACAGATGCGTGCAACCTGTGCATGCCGATCCGAAAGGGCATCCAATGGCCGATACTGATCCTGCAAATTTGCACTATGTGACAAACCCGCTGCTGAACAAAGGTACTGCCTTTTCTCTACACGAACGAGAAAAACTTGGATTGCTGGGTCTTCTTCCGCCACACATCGAAACGCTCGAAACCCAGGTTGACCGTGTCTATGCCGCCTTTGAACGTGAGGAGACGCCGCTGGATAAGCATGTTTATCTGCGCGGCCTACAGGATGACAACGAGGTTCTGTTTTACGCTCTATTGGTGCGGCATCTAACCGAGATGATGCCGATAATTTACACACCCGTTGTGGGTGACGCCTGCAAGAGGTTCAGTGAGATCTACGATCACCCACGCGGATTGATCATTTCGTACCCCGAGCGTGACCGGATTGATGACATACTTGAGAACGCCGTCCTGCCCTCTGTCGAGGCCATAGTCGTCACCGATGGAGAGCGGATTTTGGGTTTGGGCGATCAAGGCGCGGGCGGCATGGGAATTCCGATCGGAAAGCTCTCACTTTATACCGCTGCGGGCGGAATAAGCCCGTCTGTAACGCTTCCGGTGGTACTGGACGTCGGCACCAACAATCAGGAACGGCTGGAAGATCCCCTCTATATCGGCTGGCGGCATGAGCGCGTCAGCGGGGATGAATACTTCGAATTCGTCGATCTTTTTGTGCAGGCGGTAAAGCGCAAGTGGCCGAATGTGTTGCTGCAGTTCGAGGATTTCGCGCAGCAACACGCGGCACCTCTGCTTGCGCGGTATCGTGATCAACTCTGTACATTCAATGATGATATTCAAGGCACCGCTGCGGTGACGGCGGGCACTTTGCTGGCTGCCTCAGATGTCACCGGTATTCCGCTAAAGGACGCTACCATCGCGTTTCTTGGAGCGGGATCAGCAGGAGTGGGTATCGCCGAGCAACTGGTTCAACTCATGATCCGCCAAGGATTACCCGAGAGCGAGGCACGCGCGCGCATCTACATGGTGGACCGGAATGGGTTGTTAACCGATGCGATGACGGACCTTCTGCCGTTCCAAACGCAAATTGTCCAACCTCTCACCAAAGTGGGGAGCTGGTCCGATGGTGAAATTTCACTGCTGGATGTGATTAACAACGCCGAACCCAACATATTGGTGGGTGTCAGCGGTCAGGCAGGCTTGTTCTCTGAAGAGATCATTCGGGCGATGGCAGCTCACACTGATCATCCTGTTGTATTGCCGCTGTCAAACCCGACATCGCGAATTGAGGCTGTGCCTGCGGATATTATCCGCTGGTCAAATGGTCATGCCCTGGTCGCCACCGGAAGCCCATTTGATCCTGTTGTCTACAACGGTAAGACGCACCATGTGGCGCAATGCAATAACTCCTACATTTTCCCCGGCATGGGGTTGGGCGTGCTGGCGGCAGGAGCGCGTCGCGTCACCGACGGAATGTTCATGGCCGCCGCCGAGGCGCTCGCCACGCTGTCACCTGCGAAGTCCGATCGCGCAGCCAGCTTGCTGCCCGATATGGGGGACATTCGCGAGGTCAGCAAAGCAATCGCATTTGCCGTTGGGCAACAGGCGCAGTTGGATGGGGTTGCGCCTAAATCCACAGGGGACGATTTGAAAGCGGCGATAGATGCGAAGTTCTGGACTCCGCACTATGAGGAGATTGCCTAAAGCAGATCAGGCTGGAGTGACCGGAAGGTTTCTCATTGCGCATCCAGAGCCCACGGCGTCCAAGTAGGGAATGAACCAGCATGGTTCTGAATACGGCGGCTACGCCGCCTCCCGCCTGAGTGGCTTTTGCATCGCAGCACAAAGGGCACCCATCAGCAGGACCGCAGAGGCCACGACAAGGCTATCTCCAATTTCTCCGGTCAAGTCGCCAATGATACCAGCCCCGATAGGTCCCAGCGTCTGTGAAATGGCGAAAACGACTGTGAAAAAGCTAACGGTTGCGCCCCAATCCTGCTGATCCACATTCTGACGGACAAAGCTGGTGACAGCAGTGGGTGGCATAAAGACCGACAGTCCGAACACGAGTGCCGACAAAATCAATCCATATCCGGATGGAACCAGGATTGGCAGGGCTGATCCAAATGCAACCCCGGTAAGGATCAGCGCCAACGGCGTTCCGGATGAAAAGCGGGCCAAGACCCCGCGCCAAACAAAAGGAGACGCCATAATACTGACCCCAAGAACCATCCATGTTGCCGTAGTCAACAGGACACTGGAATGCTGCTCTTTCATCCAGACAGAGATGAAAGTGACGTAGACAATGTAACCCAATCCGAACAGCGCATACCCCCCGAGTTGGCCAAGCATTTTGCGCACCGGTGGGATGGAAGGAAGCGCGGTGTCGTGTTCGGTTTCGTTCAATTTTGTGGAAGCCCAAACCGAAAATGGGCAAATGACTAGGGCCACCAACCCGACCCCGATCCACGCCCAGTCCCAATTTTGTGGTCCGAATACGTCCAACATACTCGGAAGGGTTGCGCCGCATAACGCGATACCAAATCCGCCGCCACCGCCAAAGTATAAGGCGATGGCCAGCGCATTCTTTCGGGCGCTGCTCTGGAACAGCGATGCTGCCAGCACGCCGCCTGACACAAAGGAAAGAGCGCCAAACAGTCCCACCAAAGTACGACAGGCAGTTTGAAACACGAGGCTTTCATCAAACCCGGTCGTCAAAAGGCACAGTGCGGTCGCCACAGTTCCACTTGCAAACAACCGCGACGGAGAAAAATGCCGGATCAGCAAAAGCGTTAAAATCGAACCCACTATGTAGCCAATCGAATTGGCCGTATTGAGCCAACCGGATTGAGTGAGGCTCCAGCCAAGGCTACTTTTCATGGATGGCAGGATTAGTCCGTATGCAAAGCGACCAAATGCGTTGGATATGCTGACCCCAAGCGCAAGGCCCAGCAATATGAGCCACGGGTTGGTAGGTTTTGCGGTGGCCATGAACATTCTTCCAGGTTGAACGGTCACCGTGCCCCAATGCGCTTGGTCGTGCAATCCTACCTGATCGGCCCCAGCGCATTGCAGCTCTGCTTGGAAAATTTGAGATTGTACTATTTTGATGTGAGTTGAAGGGTTGCTTCCGGTCGATCTGTCTGCAGTGTTTGCGTACGTCATATGTACAAGCCGTCGGCCAATGGGATCCAACCGCCAAAGGCTTCACAGAACGTGCGCAGCACCGCTTTCTTTCGCTGCCATCCGTTTCAACGCCATTCGGTCCAATTTGCCTCCCATGGTCAACGGCAATGCATTAACTATCCGAACCACATCCGGCGCCTTGTATCCGATCTGTTTCCGCGCGAAGTCGATAATATCTCCGGGGCGTACCGGTTTCGCCCCTTCGACCAAGCTCACAAATCCCCATACATCTTCACCGTGCATCTCGTCTCGCACCCCAACCACAACCGCCGCTGCAATGGCGGGGTGCGCTGTCAGGACATCTTCCACCTCTGCCGGGCTGATGTTCGAGCCGTCATGCACGATGATCTGTTTTTGCCGCCCCCGGAACCAGAAATAGTCATCCTCATCCCGTCGCATCAAATCGCCTGTATCGAGCCAGCCATCCCGAAACGCTGCCGCTGTCGCACCCGGGTCGTCCCAATACCCCGTCATCATAGTCAGGCTCTTGACCCAGTGCCTGCCGTCCACTCCCACTGGCACCTCCACCCCAGCCTCATCACGAAGCGCCGAAACATACCCTGGATTGTTCAATCCAATGGAACCGACTTTCTCAACTCCTCCATGGGTGTTCGAATGTGACGTCCCCATTTCCGTCATCCCATAAAACGCCCCGATCGGCACACCCGCCAACGCGCCAAAGGCGTCGACCAGTGTCTGCGAGGGTTTGTCGCCACCTGCCATCATCGTTCTTAATGAACCAAAGTCTTCGCGCACTGCACCGTGCCCCGTTACCAATGCAGCCAAAGGCGCGGGCAATATCTGCGCCACTGTCGGCTTTGTCTGTCGCAGGAGCCCCAGGAGTTCGTCGGGCGAAAACTGCCGCACTACGTTCGTTCTGGCACCGGCCCAAAGCCCTGCGAACGTCAGCCGCAACCCGGCAGTATGGGAAATCCACGACGCCGGAAGCACCACATCCCCGGGTCCCAGCCCCAATCCTTGAGCATTGCTTGCCACCATAGCCCCCATGCTGGCATGGCTATGCGTCACGCCCTTCGGCTTGCCCGTGGTCCCGGAAGTAAAAAATATAAACGCTGGCGCGTCCGCCCCAATCGTCGGCAGTGTCCCCTCAGCCTTACCATCCATCAGGTCCTTCAAGGCGAGTGCCCCGTCCACTTCGCCTGCACAGGATATCAACCTCAAAGGAAGTCGCCCTATGCCTGGTACTGCGGCTACATCCTTGGCGCGTTCGCCATGCACCAACAGCGCCGCCGGCGTCGCCAACCCCAGCGCATGGTCGATATCCGCGGCCGTGTAGCGATAGTTCAGCGGCATCGCCACCAAACCGGCCCGCATGCAGGCCAGATAATGGATCACCAACACCGCCCGGTTCGGCATAATCGAAGCTATTCGGTCCCCCGGATTAAGCCCCAGGCTCAGATACCGAAGCGCCAGCCGCGTACAGGCGGTATCCAGCTCCTGCCAGGTCAAAGCCCCGTCCAAAGCGTAAAGCGCAATCGCCTTGGGGTCCGCCGACAATCCCCGGCGAAAAAGGTTCGCCAAATCCGCAGGAGCGGCCAGCGGCGGCCCGGTTACCGGCATGCTTTTCTCTCCAAATCAACCCGCTTCCGAAGGGCCACCAACTTTCCTCAGTGGACACTCAACGAGCGGAAACCAACCTCTCAATCGGTTGGTCGGTGGATCGAGCATACTGCATTGTTTTCCACTTCCTATAGGGAGCGGCAGGAACGCCTGCAGAACGCGAATTTGCCCAATCCGTGGTTCGAGTTGCCACCAAAGCCCCCTCAGGCTCAGATTCCTTTCTGTTGATTTGATCGCGCAATGTCATTGGGCAGGTTGGCCGCGCAGACCGATAGTAGAGCCTTTGCGCAAACAGCAGCCACTAATCTAATACAGATTTCCGCTTCCAACACCTCTGTGACAGAGCCAAGCGCAACTCTCTTGGTTTTGCGAATCCGGCTTTCGTGAATAGGATGTGCCCAGATCTTCTTGATAAATTGTATTGGAGCAATGGTATGGCAACAGAGCGCTGGACTGTCGGATCATATCTGGCGAAGAGACTGCAAGAAGCTGGAATAGCGGATTATTTTGTGGTTCCCGGCGATTACAATTTGGTGCTGCTGGATGAGCTGCTTGGCAATCGGGATCTGCGAATGATCAGTTGCTGTAACGAGCTCAACGCAGGCTACGCCGCGGACGGGTATGCCCGCGCAACCGGGGGGCCGTCAGCGGCCGTCGTCACTTATTCGGTCGGAGGGTTGAGCCTTTTAAATGCCGTCGCAGGCGCCTATGCCGAAGATCTTCCATTGATCGCGATTTCCGGTGGGCCGAACACAAATTCAGAAGCCGAGTGGGAATACCTGCACCACACGCTTGGCGAAGTTGATTACGATTACCAGCGCGAGATATTCGCCCGCGTCACTGCAGAGGCTGTCACGATTCATCATCCGTCCCTTGCGCCTGTAGCAATCGACAGGGCGATAGACACCGCAATGCTTCGACGCAAACCGGTCTATATCGAAATCGCCTCGAACATTGCGGGTGCACCTACGTCCGCGCCCGTTCCGCGTAGTTTCGCCAGGCAGTCCAGCAGTGATCCGAACACATTAGCGACTGCGGTCGCACAAGTTTCTGAATTCCTGAATGCGGCAGAGCGGCCAGTACTTGTCGCCGGAAGCAAAGTGCGCGCGGGTCAGGCCGAACGCCCCTTGCGAAGCCTTGCCGCGGCCTGCGAATACGCCCAGGCATCAATGCCCAACGCTAAGAGTTTTCTGTCTGAGACAAACGAAAGTTTCATTGGGATTTATTGGGGGCCAGTCAGCACACCGGGCTGTGGGGAAATTGTCGATGCCGCGGACGGGCTGCTGTTTGTTGGGCCTGTTTTCACGGATTACACCACGACGGGTCATCAGCTTGGTTTTGATCCCGGCAAAGCGGTTATGGTGCATCCGACGTCCATACAGCTGGATGACACACATTTCAGCAATGTCCGCATGGATGAGTTTCTGGATGCGTTGACTGACAAACTTACGCCGAACAGCGGTGCTGTCGCCGCCTTCGAACGTGTCAGAACCGAACAAATCCCGCCCGAGCCTGGTGATGCCGAAACACCGGTGACGGTTCGCCAACTATTCGCCCGTGTGCAGAAGATGCTGGATGAGGACAGCACGTTACTCGTGGAGACGGGTGATTCATGGTTCAACGGCATTGAGACCAAACTGCCCGAAGGCACGCGGTTCGAGATACAAATGCAGTATGGATCCATTGGCTGGTCTGTCGGTGCGTCGCTGGGATACGCGTTAGGCAACAGGAAGCGCCGGTTGATCTCATGCATTGGCGACGGTTCGTTCCAACTGACCGCCCAAGAGATTTCGACCATGATCCGGTATGACGCAAAGCCGGTTATTTTCCTCATCAACAACGGCGGCTACACCATCGAAGTTGAAATCCACGATGGCCCTTATAACACCATCAAGAATTGGGACTACGCCGGTTTGATTGACGTGTTTAGCGCCGGAGAGGGTAACGCCTGGGGATGCAAGGTGAAAACAGAAGGCGAGTTGGACCTGGCCATCAAAACAGCATTGGACCATGATGGTCTTTGCCTGATCGAGGTTCTGATTGATCGGGACGATTGCAACGTCAACCTGTTGCGGTGGGGCAATCAGGTCGCGCGAAACAACGGCCGACCCAATCGATGCAAATAGAGAGTTACTCGGGACAAACCGGGCTGTCGGTTGATTGACAAAGTCTGGCGGGCGCAATCTAATCCACAGCGATTATTCCGCCGAACATAGGGGATTAGTTTGCTGAATGGGGCGATGCTCGTCTGGTTTCTTGTAACTAGCGTCAGCGTGGGTTCTGTCATTTGGGATTCGATCAGCAACGGCGTAACAAGTTGGGTACAGCGAACAGCATGGATACTCGTAGCGTTATACACCGGTCTGGTCGGCTTGTTTTTCGACTTGCATGTCGTCGTTCATTCCCGGCAGGTCACGACCAGTAGCCGATGACGGGTCTAACGGCCTGGAACGCCGGGTTGCTCTGAGCCGAGAACCGATCAGCTGCCGGGAACGAGAGTGATGGTACGGCCGATAACGAACCGTCTTTTCCCGAATTGCCGCCAACTTGGGTTTTCTGATCGGAAAAGCTGTTGGAGATAGCCATGATCTTTCCCAAGCTCGATAACGAGAGGTGCACTCCTGAGACTGGTCTGCGGATTGCCATTCAGGTGCCGAATACCCACGTGCAAAAAATCGTGGACGCGGTTCTGGTCGGAAACGCTCTCAGCTACGGTGACTAGAATGGCGTCACCTTCCGGACCCCGATGGTGTCTAACAATTCAGGTCATTGGGATGAGGTCACAACGCAGCAACTGCAGGATGCAGTCGAAGTGCCTTGCGCCAGAGGAGCATCGACAAACCAAACATCCGTTTGCCTTTGCGAAGCGCTATTTCGGGCTGACCACACTTTGGATGCCGAACGGCGTCTAAAGTAATTGCTGGGAATTGTTCCGCTTGTCGATCCGGTTCGCTAAGATGGTGCCCGAGGCAACAAGCAGGAAAACCCGATGCGTAACACAATCTTCTTCCCCTTGGCGGCATTTGTTCTAGGGGTTTTTATGACCACTGAGACTGCAACAGCGGCCTCACTTGGACGATACGAGGTTTTTGCGGTCGAAGAGGGTGACATGCTGAAAATGCGTGCTGGGCCAGGGACAGGCTATATTGTTATCGTTGGGCTTCCAAATGGAACCGCTCTGCGGGTTCACAGTTGCGAACAAACTGGTGGCACTCGTTGGTGCCGAGTGTCGCTTGATCGCGCACGTCAGCTTAAGGGATATGTGTCTTGGGCCTATTTGCGAAAATTGTGATGTGACGATTCCAAGGGCCGCAGTTTATTTAGCGTTATGAAAGGTCGGAAAAAACTATCTTTGCTTTTTGGCTATCCGGCGACTGTTTTTCCTGGCCGCCGTAAGTAACTCAGTTGCTAGATCAGTCGCGACCCTGCCGAAAATATCTGCCTAAAAGGAATTATTGAGTACGACGCGTATAAACCTGTTTACCAGAGCCGCTTTGAAGACTCCGATTTGGTCCGCTGAACGTGAGTTTGCCAGTTTAAGATTTTCCATGCGTCGCGAATGGCCGGATTGGTCGGCCCCACAGCAGCAATTGTCAGGTAGTCGAAGATCCGGGCAGAGCCGATTTTTCAGAACGAGAGCTGGAACTTGCAAAAAAATCAGACCACCAGAGGTAACTTTAGTTGGCGAAACGGTAAGTTAACTGGTCAAAAGGCCAATTATCCCTGCATTTGACGCCTTGTTTATTGGTCGGAGTGAGAGGATTCGAACCTCCGACCCCTGCCTCCCGAAGGCGAGTTCCCGGGGTGGAAATAAACAAAATAAGGGCCTTGAATGCCAACCATTGCACTTCAGTGGCAGATAGCGCTGCGATAACGTTGCGGTTTCATTGCGAGCAAACCCGGCCTCTGTCGTATGTTGGCAAGCTCTTGTTTTTCAGTAGGTCATCCAGCACCTTATGCTCAGTGCTAGTTTGGTCTCTGCATTATTGCCCAACTCCAATCCACTTATACACGGTGAAGAGTTTTGCCATGGGTCAGGCCATTCACTTTCTCCAGGATAGCGTCTGCGTCAATGCAGTGGTGGCGATATAGATCGCCGATTGTTCCGGTCTGACCAAAATGCTCGACACCCATTGGGATAGTCTGATGTCCAAGCACTGCCCCGAGCCAGGATAAAGTTGCAGGATGACCATCGATTACGGTGACCAGCTTGCAGTGCGGCGGGAGGTCGGACATCAGGGTTTCAATGTGGGAGCGTGCCGCTTGGTTACCGCGAGAACGCGCTCGTTGAGCGGCGGTCCATCCAGCATTCAGGCGATCTGCGGATGTCACGGCCAATACACCTATGTCGCGACGGCCTTCACCAATGATACCGGCGGCCTTGATTGCCTCCGGCGCGACTGCTCCTTGATAGGCTATTACAACTTCGCAATTGGGCCCCGGTTTTCGTAGCCAATAGGCCCCATCGATGGCACCTTGGCGGAACTCGTCGTCGACACGCTTTCCAGGCTGTTCAATCGGGTTGGTGGTCAGACGCAGATAGACGGATCCCCCGGTTTCATCGCGAAGCCAGGTGCGCTCGTCCAGCTGCCCTTCACCATCGCGCTGCATGTAGTCAAAGGCCCATTCCATGATCACTGCCAACTCATCAGCAAAGGCGGGTTCAAATGCTGCCAGCCCGTCTTGGCTCATCCCGATCAGCGGTGTTCCAACGGATTGGTGTGCTCCACCTTCGGGTGCGAGTGTGACGCCCGATGGTGTGCCAACCAGCATGAAGCGCGCGTCCTGATAGCAGGCGTAATTCAGCGCATCGAGGCCGCGGCTGACAAACGGATCATAGACGGTGCCAATTGGGATCAGCCGCTTACCGAACAGGGAATGCGACAAACCCGCCGCTCCCAGAAGCAACATGAGGTTCATTTCGGCGATACCAAGCTCGATATGCTGCCCTTCTGGCGTGAATTCCCATTTCGCCGTCGAAGGGATCCGGTGTTCTATGAAGGCGTCGGCTTGCTCGGATCGGGCGAACAGTTTGCGCCTGTTCACCCAAGGACCAAGGCTTGTTGTGCCTGTCACATCTGGGGAGGTCGTCACTATGCGTTCGGCCAATGGGCTGTCGCCTTTTGAAAGATCGTCGAGGATCTTGCCAAACGCCAGCTGGGTCGAGATTTCGCGACTGGTGTCGATCTCGATGGTCGGCACATCCAGCTTGTCATCAAAATAGCGGCGCGGACCTTTGGCAAAGAACGGGGTGCTGGCCAGAAAAGCCTTGATCGCGTCACGGTCTTGCACCGTCGCAAGCGGCTCCCACTCTTCGCCTTCTGGCACGCCCATATGCGACTTCCACGTGGCAAACTGACTATTGTTCATCAGCCCGCCGTGATTGTCCTTGTGGCCTGCAATGGGGGTGCCCCATCCTTTGACTGTGTAGGCCAGGAAACATGTTGGACGATCATGATCGATTTCGGCAAATGTTTGGGCCATGGTCTCGACGCAGTTGCCACCGAGGTTCTCCATAAGTGCTGCGAGCTCTGCATCCGTGCGCCGTTCGATCAGAGCAGTCACATCCCCCTGATCCCCCAGATCGTCCATGAGACGCTGTCGCCAATTCGCACCACCCATGAAAGTCAAAGCGGAGTAATCCTGGTTGGGGCAAGCATCAATCCAGTCGCGCAGTCGGTCGCCGCCGGGCTCGTCGAAGGCAGCGCGTTGCAAGACACCATATTTCACGCGAACGACATCCCAGCTGAAAGCATCGAAGATTTTCTCGATCCGTTCAAAAAGACCTTCCCGGACAATACCGTCCAGCGACTGTCGGTTGTAATCGATGATCCACCACGTGTTTCGTAGGTCGTTTTTCCAGCCTTCTTGTAATGCCTCATAGACGTTGCCTTCATCCAGTTCGGCGTCGCCTACCAGGGCTACCATACGTCCCATTGGCGCGTCTGAGCCCCAGCTTTTGGCCTTGATGTAGTCTTGAATGATCGAGGCAAACGAGGTGATCGCGACACCTAAACCCACAGACCCGGTCGAGAAATCAACATCATCAATATCCTTTGTCCGGCTGGGATAACTTTGCACACCCCCAAATCCGCGGAAATTCTCCATCTTCTCGCGGGTCTGATTACCCATGAGATACTGCATCGCATGAAACACCGGCGACGCATGCGGTTTTACTGCAACCCGGTCCTCAGGGCGTAAGGCTGAGAAGTAGAGCGCAGTCATGATCGATACCATCGAAGCAGACGAAGCCTGATGGCCACCAATCTTGATCCCATCCACCTTTGGTCGGACATGGTTGGCATGGTGGATCATCCAATGAGACAACCACAGCAGGCGCTGTTCGACGATCTTCAGTTGGGTGGGATCAATGTGCATGGCGATCTCCGGTTTTAGGCGGCGCTGCGGGCTGGGTAAGGCAAAGCTTGCTCCAGGTCTGCAAGGATATCTTCGACATCCTCCAGCCCGACGGACAGGCGGATCAGGCCATCGCTGATCCCATGCTCGGCCCGCTCTTCCGGCGCATACGTCGAATGAGTCATGGAGGCTGGGTGCTGGATCAGTGTTTCTGCGTCGCCCAAGGACACCGCACGCTGGATCAAGTCCAGGCGGTTCATGAACTCGATCCCACCGGACAGACCGGACTTGATTTCAAATGCTATCATAGCGCCGGGTTGGGACATCTGGCGCTGTGCGACGTCGTGCTGGGCGAAACTTTCAAGACCAGGGAAGTAAACCTCGCCGACGGCGGGGTGCGCTTCTAGGAAGTCCGCGACGACCTTAGCGGACGCACAGTGACGATCCAGACGCAGGTTCAGTGTTTTCAGACCACGCAGGATCAGCATCGCGTTGAAAGGGGCCATTACCGCGCCGGTCATGTCTTTCATCCCAACAAGGCGGATCTCAGCGATCTGTTCGGCGGTTCCTACAACCAGGCCGGCGACCACATCGCCATGCCCGCCGAGGTATTTGGTAGCAGAGTGCAGTACGATATCTGCCCCGTGCTCGATGGGGCGGGTCAGATACGGGCTGGCATAGGTGTTGTCGACGACAACCGTTGCGCCAACTGAATGCGCAATTGCGGCGCTGGCGGCGATGTCCACCAAGCGCATGTTCGGATTGGCCGGGGTTTCGAAATAAACCACGCGGGTTTTGTCAGAAACGGCCGCTTTCAGGTTCTCGGGGTCTGTCATGTCGACATGTGTGATGGTGACCCCCCATTTCGCCAAACCATGACGCATAAAGGCGAAGGTGCAGCCATAGAGCGTTTTGTCCACGATGACTTCGTCACCTGGTGACAGCAGGGTCCAGAGCACTGCCGTGATCGCCCCCATGCCGCTTGAGAGAGCTAACCCGGCCTCGGCCCCCTCAAGCACGGCAATGCGTTGTTCAAGAAGGTCGCATGTGGGGTTTGAAATACGGCTGTAGATATGACCTTCACGCTCTCCTGCGAACATCTCTCCTCCAGCTTCGGCGGTTTCAAAGGTAAACGTGGACGTTAGATGTAGCGGTGGCGTCAACGCACCGTCATTTTCCAGTGGATTATAAGCATGGTGAATGGCGCGGGTGGCAAATCCGGTTGAACGAGTCATTGCAAGCTCCTGATACATGTTAGAGCCAGTTTACGCCTTTACTTTGGGCTACTGGTTGCGAAATATACCATCATTAGTCATGATATTGGCATATTCTGCTAAGCAGAGGGTTAAATGGACACTAAGGATAGGCAGATCATTCGAGCGTTGCAGCGGGACGGGCGCATGACGAACCAGGATCTTGCCAACGAAGTAAACTTGTCTCCCTCACCGTGTTTGCGCCGGGTTAAAAACCTTGAAACCAACGGAGTGATAAAGGGATATAGCGCCGACGTTGACGCTGCCGCGTATGGGATGGCAATTACTGTCTTCGTGCGTATCCGGTTAGAGCGACACAATGAAACGGACGTTCAGAACTTCGAAAAGCGCATTCGGATGATCGATGAAGTTCTTGAATGCCACGTGCTGACCGGCGCAATGGACTACCAGTTGCGGGTTTTGGTATCGGATCTCGAGGCCTACGAGGAATTCATTCGCCACCGAATTCATCCGATCGGTGGGATAGCCTCAATCGATACCAGCTTTGTCTATGGAACGGTTAAAAAGACCGCTATTTTTCCGCCCGGATAGAAAGATCGACTCAGAATGAGTTGCTCCCAACTGGCTAAACTTTTTAGCTCGCTGATTTCTTCCCGCCGCAATTTCCCATTGTCAGCATCGCTATAGAGAAGACATGCAGCACGTGCTGCGTCACTTTTGAGAAGATTGCGATGACCAAAAAACCACACGAAAATACAAGGTTGGCAAAATACGTTGAGCGCCGGGTGCTGGAACTGAAACCGACCAAGAGCCAAGCCGAGATCGCGGTGCAGGTGGGATACGTAAGCCCGAACATGATCACGATGATCAAACAAGGTAGTTCCAAGGTAGCACTGGATCGAGTCCCGACTTTGGCGAAAGCTTTGGAATGCGACGGCGCCTACCTTATGCGCCTCGCAATAGAACAGTCGATCGGCCTCACTGCAGCCGAGGCAGTAGTCGAGGTGTTCGGAGAACCTGTCACGTCGAATGAACTTGGCTGGCTGAAAGCAATACGCAAGGCCTCCAACAACACCGATCCTCGGCTGACTAGCCGGTCAGAGACGGCGATCAAGACCATCTTCGGGAGGTAGGTGCCATGTATGACGTGAAAGACGACCTGACATTGAATGAGCGCGCCTGGTTGCGGTTCCTCCGTGACGCGAGCAACGGAAGTGATCCGGAGCCTAACTTACTTCGAGTGCAGCTATTGAGGCGCCTTTGTCGACCTCACAAAGAAAAATGGAATGGGTTTTCGAGATTACGGCGAGGAATGGCTGGTGAACCCTGCCTCGCCGGGTCCCTTGCTGATTGAACTGAGGTCGCACAAGGTTGACAAAGGTTTACATCTGCCATTCGCGGGATTGACGGATGTAAACCTTTCGACCACAAAAACACCCCAAAATCAGGCCAAAGGTTTACACTAAGTTTACATTTAGTTGACAGATTTCACCCGAAAACCAGTTTTTCAGACCAAAATGTAAACCTTTGAACCAGAGAAACCCAATAAAACATGGCTCTCTGAAAACAACACATCCGAACCAAGGCCAGAAAAGCGCGCACAGCGACGAAACACAGGCCAGCTAACACCTGACACACGTAAGAGAACGGACGTAACACAGGGCAGAGCACAGCGCTCCTGAGAGAGAACCAGATAGAGAGCGTAAGCACAGGTCGATGCCAGGCAGTGTATTGAGCTACTAGGGAGAGAAGAAACCGACGATTGCTTATAGACAGGAAATAGATGCACCTAGATTGCAATCACCATAGGGAGCACCAACACGCAACAGCGCCTTAGAGAGCGACAACCAAGTGTAATAGGTGCCGATGCGTAGAGAGGTATGTAGAAACCCGGAGTGCCTATAGAGAAGAGGTGATCGTAGGGAGGAGTGCTAAGGGGCGGCACCCGATTTGCGTTTACGTTTACCTGAACTTTTGTATGCTCCGTTAGTTCTGAGTGCTCATTGGGAAGCCGGTAATTTGCGGTCGAGCGAAAAGCAGGCTGCACTTTGATTGTATGTGCTGTTATTCCTTTGGAAGTTCGTATGACGACTTCAAGAGAGAAGCTTCATTGAACCCTTGAGACGTCTTTCCGCATCTTCTGCAATCGCCCTAAGTCTTTCCTGCCGAGTTGGCTCACGAGCAGTGTCGCTCACTGGTTTAGCTCTGCTTTTAACGGGGCGGTCTGAACTTTCATTGTTCGATCGGCTTGGAACATTTTTCCGTGTATGCGGACTATTAGATCTTGCCATTGCGCTTTACTCCTAGCCTGAACGAAAATAGACCGATGATTGTTTTCTGGCAACCGCCCGGAGATCAACGCCAGCACCACAGGCGCGTCGCCCCTTCGCACCAGTGACGCAGTCGTATAACTTGCAATTCGTTACGCCCAACTGGGCGGCTCAAAAAACTGCTCGGGGGCCTGGAGTTGGACAAACTATCAGTCATGCAAGCTTTTTGCCGTATCGTTGAACGCGGCAGCTTTGCACGTGCCGCGGAAGATCTTGGTGTCTCTCCTGCGCTATTGAGCAGAGAAATTAAGCTTCTGGAAGAAAGTCTGGGAACCGTCCTCCTCACCAGAACGACCCGATCTATGTCACTGACTGACACCGGCAGTCTCTATTACCAAGATGCAATTGGAATTCTCGACGCGGTCGAAAAAACGGAACAGACCATAAGGGAAGGTTCAAAAGCGATGCGTGGGCACCTTCGGGTGAATGCGTCAAGTTCCTTCGGCCAAACCGTTATCGCACCGATGCTTCCAGAGTTCTTGGAAACCTATCCAGATCTGCGATTTACGCTTTCGATGGACGACAAGGTGATCGATATGGTCGAGGGCGGGTTCGATCTGTCGATACGAATCCGAGCTGCGATGCCGGATTCGGCCCTTGTTGCGCGACGGATCGGCGTGATGCGACAGCGGATTTTTGCGTCTCCTGACTATTTAGAGCGATGCGGGACGCCGACTCAACCGGCGGATCTGAAAAACCACGCTATCATCGGCTTTTTGCTTGCTGATCATTTGACGAGCTGGAAGCTCTCGGCCGCCGAAGGTGTCACAACATTAGAGCTTGATCCACGCGTGCGCGTCGGCAACAGCCTCGTTTTGCGGGATCTGCTGATAGCGGGGCAAGGCATCGGAACACTGCCCGAGTTCGTCTCCGATGCTCCCGAAGCCAGCGGGGCCTTGGTGCGAGTTCTTCCTGACCACGAACTGCCTGCGCCAGAAGTATTCGCCGTTACAGCATCCCGCTTGGGAATGGACGCAAAGGTCACAGCCTTTCTTGATCACCTGCGTCTGGCTCTGCGGTCGTGACATTATTCAACACAGGTAAAGAGTGAAGTCAGAAGTCGCGACTTAATTGGCGAAGTAACAAGTCCCATCCTCTCAGGAAACAAGTCACAGGCCTGAGAGGTTCCTAATGTCACGTATTCTCGTTCTCTACTACTCAAGCTATGGCCACGTTCGCGCATTGGCCGGTGCCGAATCTGAAGGCGCCAGAAGTGTTCCTGGCACCGAAGTTGACGTTCGGCGTGTGCCCGAAACCGTCCCTGAAGAAGTCCGCCAGCAGGCCGGCTATGTCGTCGATGATACGCCTATAGCCTTGCCGGCAGATCTGGAAAGCTATGATGCAATAATTTTAGGAACGCCGACCCGATTTGGCATGATGGCAGGCCAAATGAAGTCGTTCCTGGATCAAGCTGGCGGACTTTGGGCCAGGAATGCTCTGGTTGGAAAAGTCGGGGCGGTCTTTGCATCTACGGGTTCGCAACATGGCGGGCACGAGGCGACCCTTCTGACAACGCAAGTCCCGCTTCAACACTTTGGGATGCTGATTGCCGGAATGCCCTACACATTTGCTGGCCAGACTACATCAGAGGAAATCATTGGCGGCGCACCATATGGTCCCGGAACAATCGCCGGCGCTGATGGTTCCCGCACACCTACCGAAACCGACCTAGCCGGGGCGCGGTTCCAGGGCGCTCATGTTGCAAGGATTGCAGCGTGCCTCGCTGGAGCAAACCTGCAAGCGGAAGCAGCTTAACCCGCGCGCCTCTGAAGTCTCACTCAAATTCTGAAACGCCTCAGCCGGGAGGCATACAATGTCACGCTCAACCGATATTCTTCTCACTTCACTCGCCCCAGCGGTATGGGGAAGCACTTATCTGGTAACTACGGAAGCGCTCCCGGCTGGCTACCCGATTACCCTGGCTGCGTTACGAGCTCTGCCTGCTGGCTTGTTGTTGCTTGCAGTGACGCGCTGCGTTCCGCCACGCGACTGGCTCGGTCGAGTTTTCGTCTTAGGCAGCCTCAATTTCGCTTTGTTCTGGGTGCTCCTCTTCGTTGCTGCGTATAGGTTACCTGGCGGTGTGGCCGCTACTCTAGGATCGTTGCAAGCAATGATCGTGATTTTGATGGCGTGGGGATGGCTGGGAACCCCAATCCGACTTGGTGCTCTCGGCGCCGCCGCGACTGGCGTATTGGGTGTGTCTCTGCTGCTGATCGGACCAGAAGCACAACTTGATTGGATCGGTATAGCAGCGGGTTTGGGAGGAGCCGCGTCAATGGCTGCCGGCACTGTTCTCAGCCGAAAATGGCAACCTCCGGTCTCGGCGCTGAGTTTCACAGCGTGGCAATTGGCAGCCGGTGGTTTGATACTGCTGCCAATCGCTCTGTTTCTTGAGCCGCCTCTACCTGCGCTCAGCGCGACAAATGTCGCCGGCCTTATTTGGCTAGGGTTGATTGGTGCTGCAGCAACCTATGTTCTTTGGTTTCGTGGCATTGCGCGCCTGGAGCCCAGTGCAGTCTCGATGCTCGGCATGATGAGTCCTGTTACAGCTGTCGTGCTCGGCTGGGTATATTTGGGACAAACGCTTAGCTTCACCCAGTCCATAGGAGCAGCCATAGTTATTGGCTCTGTTGTGGTTGGCCAGAGCGTGAGTCGAAGGGACAATTCGGGTGTGAAGAATTGGAGACCAGCAACGGCTGGATCTGTCTGATGGGTGCAGAGTTGCAAACAACGGGCCCAATCACGCAAGTGGGCGAGGAATGGCTCAGCGCCTCGCTCAAGCCCGTTCGCCAGAACCCAACAATATCGAAGTCCTAGGTTTTCCAACGTATGATAAAGGGGATGGTTTCTGGTGCCGCAGCGTCGCGGTGGTTGGATCCTCCCATAAACGCGCTATGCCAAATTTTGGGTTGTCTGGGTTCTCTAGCGCACATCATAAAGATCAAGATAACTCTTTCTGAGTGCCACATTGTCAGCGAAATCAGAAGTGCTGCCGGAGTACAGAGGCGACCGCTTCGGTGTTTCCTCTTGTCGTCCCCATCGAAGCGCGGTTGCAACTGCCCATTTCCGGATGAAGTGCACTTTTGAACGGTCGCCGCCCGGTAATAATATCTCGACCAAAGCCTTCCCGCACCGCAGCAAACACGAAAAGCCTGATCAGAAAGGCGTTTGCGCCGTGTTCAGATCATCGCATTCTGCGTCAGCGACAGGTTGTCTTTTAACAGAATGGGCGGAAACCGGTTCTCTGATCGCGGTATTGTCAAGGGCGTTGGATTTGTTGTCCGCCGGGGTCTTGGTTCTCTCCGAAGTCAGGT